>NZ_JDWI01000030.1:0-87794 GCF_012932765.1 Rhizobium sp. 57MFTsu3.2 | reverse complement strand
CATCCTCGACAATCTCGGCTCTCACAAAGCCAAGGTCATCCGCGATGCTATCAGGGCTGTCGGCGCCAGACTTTGGTTCCTGCCGAAATATTCCCCCGACCTTAATCCGATCGAGCAGGCCTTCGCCAAGATCAAGCACTGGATGCGCCAGGCGCAAAAGCGAACCATCGAGGAAACCTGGCGCCATCTGGGCTTACTCGCCGACACCATCAAGCCAGAGGAATGCGCCAACTACTTCTCAAATGCTGGCTACGCTTCCGTCAAAACATGAAAGGCTCTAGGTCTTGGCGGCAACCTCCATCGCCGCCTCCCGCAGCGTCTGCATGAGGATCGAAAGCGGCAGCGAGGGAATGGCGTCCGTGCGCATTGTCAGTCCAACCGGCCCTTTTGTTTCGCTGGTGTCAATCGGCAAGACTTCCAGGAGGCCGTCGGCGATATCGGTTGCGACCACACCTGTGGAAATGATCCAGATGGCGTTGCTCGACCGCACGAAGGCGCGGCCGAAGGAGTCAGACACCGTTTCGATCTGGTTCGGCAGACTGGCGACGCCGTTGGCAATCAGGAAGCTTTCCACGAAGGGGCGAATGATCGAGGCGCGCGTCGGCATCAGCACGGTATATTCACCGAGCTTCGCAAACAGCGACTGGCGCGATTTCAGCAGCGGATGGCCTGCACGCACGGCAAAGACGACCTGTTCGGAGTAAAGATGCTCGAAGGAAAAGCCGGCCATCTTCTCCGCGCCGGCAAGCCGCCCGACGACGAGATCGAGGTCGCCGACGCGCAGCTGCTCCAAGAGCACCGCATTCTCTCCCGTCACGATCTTGATGCGGCTCCAGGTGTTTTCCTTGAGGAAAAGCTCCATGGCGCGCGGCATGATCCGCGTCGAGACCGTCGGCAAGGCGCCGATCCGGATCGGCGGGGCCTCGCCGAAACGCTCCTGGGATACCGAATCAAGGCCCTGGCGCAAGGCCGTGAGCGCTGCTCCCGCATGGCGCAGAAAAACGTCGCCATAGCGGGTGATCTTGATGCCGCGCCCGTCGCGCTCGAAGACCGCAACGCCAAGCACCTCCTCCAGTTCGCGGATCGTCTTCGTCACCGCCGGCTGGCTGACATTGAGCAATCCGGCTGCCTTCATCACGCTTTTCTGCCGCGCCACCTCGACAAATGTCTGTAGATGACGAAACTTCACCCGACTGTCGATCATGGATTTCATAACTCCGGAGTTATCGAAATGCCACGAAATATCATTTTACCTAACCAGATTAAACATCCAATTTGAACCAGGGTCTGTGTCGGCCCCTCTCATTCAAGTCGGCCGCGACTTGCATGGAGACCGGCACGGAGAGGAGATTTGCCGTGCAGTTTGCCCGTATCAACGACATCGCGATCCACTACCAGCTGATCAGCGGCCCCGCTGACAAGCCGGTCATCGTCTTTGCTAATTCGCTTGGCACCGATTTTCGCATCTGGCGCGACGTGATCGTACGACTGGCCGGGGACTACGCGATCATTGTCTACGACAAGCGAGGCCACGGGCTTTCCGATGTCGGCCAGGTTCCCTATTCGATCGAAGATCATGCTTCCGATCTTGCCGGCCTGCTCGATCTTCTGGCGGTCAAGCAGGCCTTCATCTGCGGTCTTTCCGTGGGCGGGCTGATTGCTCAGGCGCTCTACAAGGCGCGACCCGACATGGTGCAGGGACTGATCCTTTGCGATACGGCGCACAAGATCGGCACCACCGAAAGCTGGAATTCACGGATTGCAACCGTCGCCAGCAAGGGTATTGCGAGCATTGTCGACGGCGTCATGAAGCTCTGGTTCACGCCGGCTTTCCGGCGACCGGAGAACACGGCTTATCACGGCTACAGCAACATGCTCGTGCGCCAGCCGGTGGAAGGCTATCTTGCCACCTGCGAGGCAATCCGCGATGCCGACTACACGGACGTGGCCACCAGGATCAGCGTTCCGACGATCTGCATTGTCGGTGATCAGGACGGTTCCACGCCGCCCGATCTGGTCAGGTCGACGGCCAGGCTCATTCCGAACGCCCGCTTCGAGATCATACGCGATGCGGGCCATATCCCTTGCGTCGAGCAGCCGGAAGCGCTGACGGCAATCATCCGCGCATTCATCGATTTCGCATTGCATGGAGAAAAGAGCCCATGAGTGAACTCCACCAGCCGTCGAAGCGCTTCGAGCAGGGAATGGCGACGCGCCGTGCCGTGCTGGGCGATGCCCATGTCGATCGCGCCGAATCAAGCTCGACCCCGTTTGACAAGCCGTTCCAGGACCTGATCACGGAAGCGGCCTGGGGACATGTCTGGTCGCGCCCGACACTGACGCGCCGCGAGCGGTCGATCGTGACGATCGCGCTTCTGGCAGCACTTGGCCAGGACGACGAGGTGGCGATGCATGTCCGCGCCACCGCCAACACCGGCGCCTCGCGCGATGATATTTGCGAAGCGTTGCTGCACGTGGCGATCTATGCCGGCGTTCCCGCCGCCAATCACGCCATCAAGATCGCCAAGCATGTTTTCGAACAGATGGACGCCGGCAAGGCGGCCTGAAAGGCATAGGATGTCCGATCTTCCCAACCGCATTCCCGAAACCGGCGCATTCTTCGCGCGAGACCGCGAATGGCATGCGCCTGCCTTCACCCCAGGCTACAAGACCTCGGTCCTGCGTTCGCCGCAGCGCGCGCTGTTGTCGCTCGACGGAACGATTTCGGAAATCACAGGGCCGGTCTTCGGCCACTCCGTCATCGGTGAGCTCGACAACGATCTGATCCACAACTTCGCCAGGCCGGGCGAAAGTGCCATCGGCGAGCGCATTATCGTCCACGGCCGTGTGATCGACGAACGTGCACGCCCGGTACCCGGTGCCCTTGTCGAGTTCTGGCAGGCCAATGCCGGCGGGCGCTATCGGCACAAGAAGGAAACCTATCTCGCCGCCATCGATCCGAACTTCGGCGGATGCGGGCGCTGCATCACCGATGAATATGGTCAGTATGCGTTTCGCACGGTTCGCCCGGGAGCCTATCCCTGGCCCAACGGCGTCAACGACTGGCGCCCGGCCCATATCCACTTCTCGATCTTCGGCCATGGCTTTTCCCAGCGTCTGATCACGCAGATGTATTTCGAGGGTGATCCGATGATCTGGAAGTGTCCGATCGTCGGCACGATCCCCGACAAGCGCGCCATCGAGCAATTGATTGCGCCGCTCGACTGGGGCAACACGATTCCGATGGATGCGCGCGCCTACAAGTTCGACATCGTTTTGCGCGGCCGCCGCTCGACGATGTTCGAAAACCGCATGGAGGGGAACTGATGGTTCAGGAACTCGGCTATCTCAAGGAAACGCCCTCGCAGACGGCAGGCCCCTATGTCCATATCGGCCTGACCCCGAACTTCTGTGACATCAAGGGCGTCTATGAAAATGACCTCGGAACGGTGATGGTCAACGACAAGACGCTTGGCGAGCGCATCACGGTGACAGGCCGCGTTTTTGACGGTGCCGGTGCCCTGGTGCGCGATGCAGTCATCGAAATCTGGCAGGCCGACGGCGCCGGCCTCTATAACAGCCCGTCGGAGATGCGGGGCACGGCAGATCCGAACTTTACCGGCTGGGGCCGTTGCCCGACACGCGCCGAAGACGGCGTTTTCACCTTCGACACCGTCAAGCCGGGCCGCGTTCCCTTCAAGGACGGCCGCAAGATGGCGCCACACATCACCTTCTGGATCGTCGCACGCGGCATCAACATCGGCCTGCATACGCGCATGTATTTTCCAGAGGAGGCAGAGGCCAACAAGGCCGACCCGCTGCTTCTGCGCATCGAGCACCGGGAACGCGTCGACACGCTGATCGCCCAACGTGACGGATCGACCTATACTTTCGACATCCGGCTGCAGGGCGACCGGGAGACCGTGTTCCTCGATATCTGACCGGAGGGACTTGCGTTAAGGACATTGCAGGCGCAGTTGTCGGTCGCAGCAAGAAAGACACCGATGACCATCTCAGCCTTTGATCACCCGTTTCTGTCCGGCCTGCTCGGCGACGAGGAGACGGCTTCGTATTTCTCCGCGGCGGCAGATATTCGCGCCATGCTCGGGTTCGAAGCAGCACTCGCCAGGGCCGAGGCCATTCACGGTCTGATTTCGCATGAAGCGGCACGCCATATCGGCACGGTCTGCGCAACGTTTGAACCGAATGTCCTCAATCTGAGAACGGCCACGGCCCGCGACGGAGTTGTGGTTGCCGATCTTGTCAAACAGCTGCGCGAGGCAGTCGGGGAGCCGTACTTTGATTGCGTTCACCTCGGCGCCACGAGCCAGGATGTCATCGATACCAGCCTGATGGTTCGCCTGAAGGCAATCACGTTCCTGTTTTCAAATCGGCTCACGAAGCTTGCCAAGGTGTTCGACAGTCTCGACGCGCAGTTCGGGAAAAGCGCTTTGATGGGGCGGACCCGCATGCAGGCTGCGATCGCGATCACAGTCTCTGATCGTCTTCGCGCCTGGCGCGCACCGCTTGCCGGTTATCGGGACCGGCTGACCGAACAGGGCTTTCCCCTGCAGTTCGGCGGGGCAGCCGGTACTCTCGACAAGCTTCAGGATCTTGCCCCAGCCGTGCGCTCAGCCCTGGCCCAGGAGCTCGGCCTCTCAGACACGCCGCAATGGCAAAGCCAACGCGGGGTCGTCGCGGATTTCGCCAATCTGCTGTCGCTCATCGGTGGCAGCCTTGGCAAATTCGGGCAGGATGTCGCGCTTCTGGCGCAGGCGGGCGATGAGATCGAGCTATCAGGGGGGGGCGGTTCGTCCGCAATGGCGCACAAGCAAAACCCGGTCGCAGCCGAAACGCTCGTTGCTCTGGCGCGCTTCAATGCGACCCAACTCTCCGGCATGCATCAGTCGCTGGTGCACGAACAGGAGCGATCGGGCGCGGCGTGGACGCTGGAATGGCTCATTCTGCCGCAAATGGTCATGGCGACGGCCACTTCGCTTCGCCTGGCGCTTGAACTGGCCGGCAATATCAAGCGAATTGGGCACAAATCATAACCCCCGAGGTATGATTTTTGCCGTTTATTTCATTTTACATTACCGTTTTGAATGAGACACTATCGCCAAGGCTTTAGCTGTGAACTAAAGCGGCGTAGGAGTGCGCCATCGTCAATGGGAGGATTTATGAAACGGTTTGTCCTGGCCGCCGTTGCGGCAGTCGTCATGAGCACAGCGGCCTATGCCGATACCATCAAGGTCGGCGTCGTCGGGCCGTTCTCTGGTCCGTTCGCCCTGCAGGGCAAGAACTTCAAAGCCGGTATCGATGCCTACATGGCGATCAACGGCAACAAGGTCGGGGACAACACCGTCGAAGTGATCTATCGCGATCTGCCCGCGGCCGATCCGGCGCAGTCGAAGGCGCTGGCGCAGGAGCTGGTCGTCAAGGAAAAGGTCCAGTACCTCGCGGGATTCTATTTCACGCCTGACGCGATGGCCGTGACGCCGATCCTGAAGCAGGCGAATACGCCGCTCGTCATCATGAACGCGGCCACATCGGCAATCGTCACCAAGAGCCCGCTGGTGGTGCGCACCTCGTTTACGACGTGGCAGACCTCGACGCCGATCGCCAAGGTTGCCCATGACGCCGGCGTCAGCAAGGTCATCTCCGTTGTCAGCGACTACGGTCCGGGCGTCGACGCCGAGAATGCCTTCAAGGCAGCCTTCGAGAAGGAAGGCGGTCAGGTCGTCGAGGCGATCCGCATGCCGCTCTCGACCAACGATTTCAGCCCGATCATGCAGCGTATCAAGGATTCCGGCGCGCAGGGCGTTTTCGCCTTCCTGCCATCCGGTCCGACGACGCTCGGCTTCGTCAAGGCCTACAATGAAAACGGCCTCAAGGCTGCCGGTATCAAGTTCTTTGCGCCAGGTGACCTGACGCAGGAATCCGATCTTCCGGCACTTGGCGATGCTGCTCTCGGCATTCAGACAACCTTCCATTATGCCGTCTCGCATGATTCGCCGGAGAACAAGGCTTTTGTCGAGGCTGCAGCCAAGGCAATCGGCAGCAAGGCGGAACTGTCCTTCCCTGCCGTCGGTGCCTTTGACGGCATGAACGTCATCTACAAGATGATCGGGGCGACCGGCGGCAAGCAGGATGCAGCCAAGGCAGTCGAGGCAGTCAAGGGCCTGACCTGGGTCAGCCCGCGCGGTCCGGTCTCGATCGATCCGGAAAGCCGCCATATCACGCAGAACATCTACCTGCGCGAAGTCACCAAGGCCGATGATGGCACCTATTACAACAAGGAAGTCCAGACGTTCGAAAAGCAGGGCGACCCTGGCCTTGCGGCTGCGAAATAGAGACCTCTGACATCTGCAGCGGACCGGGATGCTTGCGGCGCCGAGCGCGCTCTAAGCACCGCAATGCCGGCCCGCTCCAACAGCATCGGGATAGCCTCATGCAAACAGTCTTCAGCATAGCCGTCGATGCGCTTGCCTATGGCATGGTGCTGTTCGTCATCTCGATCGGTCTGTCGGTAACCATGGGATTGATGCGCGTCGTCAATCTCGCCCACGGCGCCTTCGCCATGATCGGCGGCTACATCGCGTCCTATGCCGCGCGCGATCTCGGGCTTGGCTACGGTGTTGCGGTGCTTGCCGCTGTCGTTGGGACCGTCATCATCGCAATTCCTGTCGAACGCTTTCTCTACAGGCGGATTTATGGGGCGCCAGAGCTGACGCAGGTGCTGATGACGATCGGCATTACCTTCTGCATCATCGGCATTGCCAATTACGTGTTTGGTCCAACCCTGAAGACGATCCCGCTACCATCGGGATTGGAGGGCTCGGCGGACCTTGGGTTCCGAACCATCCCTGTCCACCGCCTGTTTGCTATCCTTTGCGGTCTCGCAGTCGCCGGCGGACTTTGGTATGCGATCGAAAGGACCAGCTTTGGCGTGAAGCTGCGCGCCTCCGTCGACAATGCGGCAATGGCGGCAGCACTCGGGGTACGCACCGAGATCGTCTATGCGCTAAGTTTTGCCGTTGCCGTTGGCCTTGCCGCATTCGGCGGGGTTGTCGGCGCCGAACTGCTGCCGGTCGAACCCTACTACGCGCTGCGCTATATGGTGACCTTCCTCGTGGTCGTTTCGGTCGGCGGAGCCGGGTCCATCCCGGGCGCATTGATCGCCTGCCTCGTGCTCGGCGGCATCGATACGACAGGACGCTACCTGATGCCGGAATTCGGCGAATTCTTCTTCTACCTCGCGGTCATTGCGATCATCTGCATCTTCCCGCGCGGTCTGGCGGGAAGGACGAAATAGAATGGCTGCCGTCATGAACACTGAAGCAGGTGTTTCCGCCTCCGCCCGCCTCCATCGATCGCTCGGCCGTGATGCGGCAGGCGCTGCGGCGATCCTGGTCGTTGCCGTCGTCGGCTACTTCCTGTTTCCGGATAATCTTGCGCTGCTTACCCGCATCGTCGCGGTCGCCCTGCTTGTTCTCTCGCTTGATCTTGTCACGGGCTATTGCGGCGTCGCGACGCTTGGACACGCGGCCCTCTTCGGTTCGGGCGCCTATGCCGCGGGTATTCTCTCGGCGCATTATGGCATCAATGATCCGCTGCTGATGACCCTTGCGGGCATCGCTGGCGGCGCTGTCGCGGGACTGATCAGCGGTATCATTATCCTGCGTGGCCATGGCCTGCCGCAGCTCGTCCTGTCGATCGCGCTCATCCATCTCTTCCACGAGTTCGCCAACAAGGCGTCCAGCTGGACCGGCGGTAGCGACGGGCTGTCGGGGATCTCTGCCGACCCTATCCTCGGATATTTCGAATTCGATCTTTATGGCCATACCGCCTACGTCTTTGCGATTGTCCTGCTGCTCATCGTCTTTGTGCTTCTGCGTCTGATCGTGCGCTCGCCCTTCGGCATGTTGTGCCGTGGCATAAAGGAGGATCCGTTGCGCATTAGGGCCATGGGGGCCTCGCCAAAGGCTGCCCTGATGAAGATGTATGTGATCTCAGGTGCGGTCGCCGGCGTCGGTGGGGCACTTAACGCCATCACGACACAGGTCGTTGGCCTCGACAGTCTCTCCTTCACCCTGTCGGCGGAGTCACTGGTCATGCTCGTTCTTGGTGGCACAGGCTCACTGTTCGGTGGGCTTTCCGGCACGGTGATCTTCATGCTCTTCGAGGACTATGTCTCGGCGGCAAACCCATTCCACTGGCTGACGATGGTGGGCGCGCTTTTGATCGCCGTCGTCCTTTTCGCACCGAAGGGGCTCTACGGCTCCGCCGCAGCCTTCTTTAACCGCAGGAAGGAGGCGGGACAATGAACGCCGTCTTCGAAGTTGCCAACCTGAAGAAATCCTTCGGCGGCCTTGCCGTGACAAACGATGTCTCGCTGTCTATGGCGCCGGGCGATCGCGTGGCGCTGATCGGACCGAATGGTGCTGGCAAAACGACCTTCGTCAATCTCGTGACCGGCAACTTGCAGCCCGATTCCGGCGATGTCCGGCTTGCGGGCGAGACTGTCACGAAAGTTGGTGCCAATGGCCGTGTCAAGCGCGGCCTGGTGCGGTCCTTCCAGGTTACCCGGCTCTTCCTCGAGATGACGTCGGCCGAGCATGTCGCCCTTGCCATCCTCCAGCGTCAAGGACGCACGGGGCGCATGTTCGGGAATTTTCTTGCCATGCCCGATGTGATGGATGAAGTCAGCGAGCTGCTCAGTACGCTGGGGATCGCCCACCTCATGCATCGCAAGGTGAATGAGATTGCGTACGGCCAGCAGCGGCTCCTGGAAATCGCCGTTGCGATGGCCCTGCGGCCAAAGGTGCTCCTGCTTGACGAGCCGGCCGCCGGTGTTCCCCAGAGTGACACCGGTCGCATCGAGCAGGCGCTCGCCGACCTGCCCGCCGATCTCGCTGTGTTGATGATCGAGCACGACATGGATCTTGTTTTCCGTTTCGCCAAGCGCGTTGTCGTTCTCGCGGCAGGCACGATCATCTTCGATGGATCGCCCGCCGACGTTACCAAGGATGCCCGCGTTCGCGAGGCCTATCTCGGGAGCTATGCCAATGCCAGCCACGCCGCTTGAGGTCGAAAATCTGTCGGCCGGCTACGGGCCGACACGGGTTCTCGAAGGCATCTCATTCTCCGTTCCATCAGGCGCGCGCCTTGCCGTTCTAGGCCGCAACGGAATGGGCAAGACCACCCTGCTTGCGACGCTAGCCGGGCAGACCAAACGCTACGACGGCACGATCCGGATCGGTGGTGCCGACGTGACGGCCATGCCAAGTGCGTCACGCGCGCACAAGGGACTGGGCTATGTTCCGCAGGCGCGCTGCATCTTTCCGACATTGACGGTGGAGGAGAACCTCTTCGTCGGCCTCAAGGGCCGGCCGAAGAGCGCGCTTGAGGAAGCCTATGGCATGTTCCCGCGCCTGAAGGAGCGACGCCGCAATCTTGGCAACCAGCTTTCGGGCGGCGAACAGCAGATGCTGTCGACGGCTCGCACGATCCTTGGTCGTCCGTCGGTGCTTCTGCTTGACGAGCCGCTGGAGGGCCTGGCACCCGTCATCTGCGAGGAGCTCATGGCTGCGTTCGCCGAGCTCGCGAAGACCGGCGACATGACGATCCTGCTGGTTGAACAACGCATCCAGAGCGCGCTTGATTTTGCCGACCATGTGATCGTGCTGGAGCGCGGGCGCCTCGCCTGGGCCGGGACGCCAAAGGCGCTGTCGGATGACCACGCGGCTGTCGAGCGCTTGCTTGGCGTTGGCGGTCTGCATTAGTCGGAGCAACCACGGGGCACGATCGCTGCCCCGCGGCCAAACCGCCCGCGGCGCTCTCATACTATCGACGGAGAAGCATTCAATTGTATTCCGGCAGTCGAGAAACCATCTAATAGACAAGAAAAGTGGGCCATGCCGTCTCCCATCTTGTCAGGCGTCATCGTCCGTTTACTGAAAACAAACCATAAGCAGTTGCGTTCTGGCGTGAAAACCGATTGCTTAGAAATATCTACCATTCTGCTCGCAGCTGGTAGAAACGGCACGAAGGATACGGGTCGCCGACAAAACTCAACGCTTCGCTTGTTCGTCAAAGTATGATTACCATGGCGTAGAGAGGTCGGCCCATTTTGAAGACGCGATGAGTAAAGATCTGTTTCAGGTTAAGTTTTGGGGCGTTCGCGGCAGCATCCCGGTCTCGGGCCCCGAATTCGATCGCTATGGCGGCAACACCTCGTGTATCGAAATCCGCTGCGGTGAACACCGGATGATCTTCGACGCCGGATCAGGCGTGCGCGAAGCCGGGCTTGCCATGCTCAACGAGGATATCAGGGATGTCGACCTGTTCTTCAGCCACTGCCATTACGACCACATCATCGGCCTGCCCTTCTTCAAGGCCATCTACTATCCGACGATCGACCTGACGATCTGGTCGGGCCATCTCGACGGCAAGATGAGCACGCGCGAGATGATCGAGCAGTTCATCAGCCCGCCGTGGTTCCCGGTCAAGACCGACATCTGCCAGGCGACGATGAGTTTCCGCGACTTTCACGCCGGCCAGACGCTGGAGCCGCGGCCCGGCGTCAAGATCAAGACGTTCATGCTGAACCATCCGGGCGGTGCGATCGGCTACCGCATTGAATGGCAGGGGCGCTCCGTCGCCCTGATCTACGATATCGAGCATATTCCCGGCGTTTACGATCCGGTTGCCCTTGAAATGATGAAGGACGTCGATCTCGCGGTCTATGATTGCACCTACAACGAAGACGAGATGCAGCGCTTCAAGGGCTTCGGCCATTCCACCTGGCAGCATGGCGTCGAACTGGCCAAAATGGCGGGTACCAGGCAGTTTGCCTTGTTCCACCATGCTCCATCGCGAACCGACACGCAGCTCGAGCAGATGGAACAGGAGGCCCAGGCCGCATTTCCAGGAGCTTTCGCCGCAAGGGACAATCAGGTCCTCGAAATCTAGTCCAGCAGATTGCGCGCCGACATCCAGGCGGCGCCCGGATGTTTCCCGGTCTCCTGGAAGAGGCGGGTCAGGAATTCCCACTCCGATGCACCGTGCACCAGATGGTGGGTGAGAATGCCAACGGGCTCGTCGTCTCGCGCAAAGCGCGCTTTCAATTCTGCCACCAATTCCGCGACCAGGTCGCCATGCGGACGGTTCCCTCGTTGTCCGCGCTGGTTTACGACGTCGACATGCGTGTTCAACAGGCGGATCGGGCTGTGAGCCGTGGACCTGCCGAATATCGACAGCACATCAAAACCCTGTGCTCCAAGCAGCGGGATGAGCTCGGCGCTAATCCTGTTCCAGGGCGGCACGAGCATTGGAACGAGCCTGGGGCCGTAAAGGCCTTGAAGGGTGACAAGGCCATCGCGCAATTCGCCGAGCACGAGGTCCGCCGGCCGATGGCGGCCAAGCTCCTGTTTCTTTTCCTCCGGGCCGGCATGGTTTGCATGTGACCAGCCGTGAACGGCGACAAGGATATGGTTTTCTTGTAAGAGGCGCGTTGCCAGTGCTTCGCCGGTCGAGGCTGGAATGACGGCGATGGTCAGCGGGACGGAAGCTTGACCTGTGATCGCGAGCAGGCTCTCGAGTGCGTCGGTCGGCTCGATCGCGTCGTCGTCGCGAAGCCAGAGCCGTGCCTGGCGCCCTGCCGCCTGCCAACGGTCGAGTTCCCCTCGGAGCGGCACCCAGATCTGATCGTCGGTCATGCTTTTCATCTCACGTAAGTCTGCAAAATGGTGTCGAGGGCTTTCGCCGCGACCTTGAGCGAACGTTCTTTCAGGACGAATTGGCGCGCATTTGCACCCATAGTCGAGCGCCTCATGGGGTCGTCCAGCAAAGCCGCGATTGCCGCGGCAAAGCCAGGCAGATCGCCCTCTGCCGTCAGATAGCCGGTCGTGCCGTCGATGACCACCTCCGGAACGCCCGCCGTCCTCTGGGCGACCACCGGTAACCCGGCCGCCTGCGCCTCCAGATAGGCAAGCCCATAGGCTTCCCCGCAACCCGGCCACACATAGATGCCGGAGCGGCTGAGTTCAGCAGCGATTTGTCTGCCATTCAGCTCTCCGAGCCATTCAATACGGCCCGGTTCGAAGGCGCCAAACAGTTGCTCCACGTCGGCCCGCATCGCCCCATCACCGGCGATCGCCAGTGTCCAGGCACGATCGCCAAGAAGCCTCAGCACCTTGGCCAGCATCGTGTAGCTCTTGATCTTGTCGCCGCTGCGCATCATGGCGACGGCGATCAGCCGTTGTGGCTTTGCCTGATGCAAGGCGGTCGCGAAAAGCGCAGTGTCGATGAAGGGCTTGAGTACGGAGAACGAGCCGGTCGGCAGGACTTCTGCCAGCCCCGCCCTGTCGCGTTCCGTAAAAGCGATGTTGACGGCCGCGTTACGGGCTCCGTCCACAACCAGTTTCTGCAGCGGTGCCCAATCGGTGGCGTCCCGCTTCGCCGAATAGGATGCCTCGGCCGTGACGTAGGGAATGGCGAACTCCCGGCAGAGCGTCGGTCCGAAGAAATCGGGTGACTTATAGTAGGGATGGTAACAGAACCAGAGATCCGGGCGCAGCCCGCCTGACCAGTCCTTGCGGAGACGTTGCAGTTCCACCTGTCCCGCCGGCCATAGCCCGGCGGCATCCTCGGCGCTGGCAGCAAAACTGCGGAACTCCGAGACGACCTCGACGGAATGTCCGGCCAGTTCCAGGGCCTTCATGATGAGCCGCGCCATCAGACGGTCACCTGAGGGAACGGGATGGTTCGGGGACTTCAACGGTGCATAGAATGCAACCCGCATCAAAGCGCCTCCGTGGACACACACTGTTTACAATCGATGTCTGGGCTTGCCACGAGAAATTCCGCTATTGTCGGCTTCCTTAGGTTTTGCTGATAGCATGTGAAAGGCGATCACAATCAGAGACGGCGGCAATTCCACCTCAATTCCGTCCTCTCTATTGTATTTGTCATTTGGTATTCAAGAACGGGAATGAATGGCGACGGTCGCTGCCACCAGTATTTTTTCAGAGCGGACGATCAGAAGAGCTCGGCTTGGTTCCGGCCTCGTCATGTTTCTTTTTGTCCTGCTGCATCTGTCCAACCATGCGCTGGGTCTGATCTCCGTCCCGGTAGCCGACGACGGGCGGAGGCTTTTCCTGGCGATCTGGCGCAACCCTGTCGGAACCGTCGTCTTCTACGGCGCCGTCCTCGTTCACATCACGCTGGTGCTGAGGGCGGTCTACAGGCGCCGCAGCCTTGTCATGCCGGCGGGCGAGATGACCCAGATCGTGCTCGGGATCGCGATCCCGCTGCTGTTGATCGACCATGTCATCGGCACGCGAATCGCCCATACGCTGTTTCACTACCGGGACGACTACGAGACCATCGTCCGGTTGCTCTGGATTACCTCTCCTGGCAACGGATGGCGCCAGATCATCGCACTGCTTGCCGTCTGGATCCATGGCTGTATCGGCCTGCATTTCTGGCTTCGCTACCGGCCTTGGTACGACACCATCGCCGCCATGCTTCTTGCGGTCGCGATCCTCTTGCCGGTTCTTGGCATACTCGGCTTCATTGAAATGGGAAGGACGATCGCGGAGCCGGCCTACGAGGGAATGGTCAACACCGACCGCTATCTCGAGAATCTCAACACGCGCTATTACTCGAACCCTGAGGCACAGCGCCAGCTTAGCATGATCCGCGCCGGCCTCTACGGCTCGTTTTCGGGCGCGCTTTTGATCGTCGTCGGCGCGCGGACATGGCGACGGTGGAGGGAGCGGGTCAATCAGATCACAGTGCGCTATCCGGGTGGCGAGGCGATCAGCGTGCCGCGCGGCTTTACGGTTCTGGAGGCAAGCCGGCTCGGTGGTTTGCCGCACTATTCCGTCTGCGGCGGCAAGGGGCAATGCTCGACCTGCCGTGTCCAGATCCTTGGCCGATACGAGGATCTGCCGCCGCCAGACAAGCTCGAGCAATCGACGCTGAAGAGGATCAAGGCAGCGCCCGATGTGCGGCTTGCCTGCCAGCTGCGGCCAACTCATGACGTGACGGTCGCACCGCTGCTCGTTGCCGCGCCAGAGGCGACATTGCCGCCAAACGCACAGGAAACCAGCCCCGGACGCGAGCGTGAGATTACGGTTCTCTTCTGCGACATTCGCCATTTCACGTCACTGACGGAAATGCGTCTGCCCTTCGATATCGTATTTTTGCTCAACCGTTATTTCGCCCTGGTTGGAAACGCCGTTGAAAAGGCAGGCGGCCGTGTCGACAAGTTCATCGGTGACGGCGCCATGGCGCTCTTCGGCATCGGCAGCGCGCCTGAAGAGGCATGTCGCCAGGCGCTTGCCGCGGCAGCGGCCATCGTTCGCGACATCGAAAGGCTCGGCGTCGAGCTTTCGGACGAACTCTCCATGCCGCTTCACATCGCCATCGGAATTCACACGGGGCCCGCCGTCGTCGGAACGCTCGGCTATGGTCGGGTGCGCAGCCTCACGGCGATCGGCGACACCGTCAACGTTGCAAGCAGGCTGGAGACCGCAGCCAAGGAATTCGATGCAGCCATCGTCATTTCCGACGCGGTCGCAAGCCTTTCCGGGGCCGACACGGCGGGTGTGGAAAGCCGTGAAATCAGCGTGCGCGGTCGCGCCCTGCCCTTGAAAGTCTATGTGATTCCGAGCGACAAGGCCGCTGAACTGATCGAAGGAAAAGTTGCATGACGAGCCGCGGCTGGCTCAACACCAAATTCTGGCAGAAACGGCTGCGAAAGGCGCGCAACGCTGTCGCAAAAAGGTTCTTCAATACTCGCAGCGGCAGGCGGTTGCTGATCGAGAGCATCGGGCCGCGCGTCGTGTCGATGACGGTCGATGCTGGCGATCATCTGATGACCTTCTCGCCGTCCGACTACATTGGGCGCAAGGTCTTTCGAAAGGGGCACTTCGAGCGCGAGCATGTGGACCGCCTGATCACGGTGCTGCGCGAGCGCGGGCTCATGCACGGGCGCTATCTTCTGGAGATTGGCGGCAACATCGGGACGCAGACCGTCTATTTCGCACTGAGCGGCGCCTATGATCACATCGTCAGCATCGAGCCCGACCCGCGCAACTTCCCCCTGCTGCAGACCAATATCAGCCAGAACAGGCTCGATCAAATGGTGACGCTGGTCAACTGCGCCGCCGGGGCGACGGCTGGCAAGATCGACTTCTTCATGAATGCCGACAATCACGGCAAGAGCAGCGCGTACCGAAAAAGTGCCAGCGACCAGAAAACGAGCGTCCCGGTCAGACCGGTGACCGAGATCCTCGATGAGCTCTCCATCGATCCCCTCGATATCGGTCTCGTCTGGATGGATATCGAGGGCTATGAGCCTGTCGCCTGCGCCTCGATGGCCCCGCTCCTGTCGCGCCGCGTGCCGCTCTACATGGAATTCACGCCGCTCTTTTACGGACCGGAACAGACCCGCGATTTCATCAGGACGCTCGCCGGCTACTACGAGGATTGCCTGGTCTTCTTCGAGGAGGAAGAGCAGGAGATGAAGGTCGTCAACCTGCCGGGCAGCATCGAACAGTACGACGTCTTGTTTCTTCCCTGATTATTTCCGCCGGTAGAGATAGTAGCGGCCTTCCTTGACCCCCGCCGGAAGTTCGAGCGGCTCCAGTTCCGGGCGATCCAGCGGCAGACCGCTGACGGCGATGCCATTCTTGGCAAGCACGCCTGCCATGAGTTGCGGCAGCCACGTCAGTGTGATGGCGTCGATATCGTCATGCCCGGTGCCGATATCGGCATGGGCGAGTGCCGCTCCGATTCCCAGAAAGGCCTGGCCGGATTCGCGGATATCGCCGGTCACCATATTCTCCGCCGGGGGTGTCGAAGACGAATAGGAGCGAACGTCGCGGTCGAAGGCAATGATGCGACGATCAGGAAAATGCTCGCGCAGATGATCATAGGTGCGGCCATTGCCAAGGCCGAATTCCAGAACCGGCCCCTCGGTGCCGTTCACCAGCTCGACGATCGCATTCAATATGTCGCGTTGAGCCGTCAATCGGCGGATGAAGCTGTCCAGGCGGCTCATCTATGTTCTTGTCCATTCAATCGTTTCGAAAGCGGTGCTAGCACATGAAACTGTATGAAGTCGATTGCCGTAGATGGGAAAATGGCGTTGCGGTTACAGCATGGGTCTGTGCTAGGTTTCTCAGATGAACGACATCTCGAATGAAAGATTCTTTGCCGACGTACCCGTTTTCACCGATTTCGAGCGGGTAACCGATACGAGCAATTATCACCCGCTTCCCGACGGCTGGTTCCTGGCCCTTGCCGACATCGTCGGTTCGACGCAGGCGATCGCCACCGGCCGCTACAAGGACGTCAACATGGCGGGTGTCAGCGTCATTTCAGCCGTGCTGAATGCGGTTGACAAGGGTGACTACCCGTTCGTGTTTGGCGGCGATGGTGCCGTGGTTGCGCTGCCGGGGAATCTCGAGAATGCGGCGCGAAGTGCACTGGCGGCAACGCAGCGATGGGTAGAGGAGGAAATGGGCCTGACGCTGCGCATTGCGGTCGTACCGCTTGCCGATATTCGCAAGGAAGGCCTGGACGTTCGCGTCGCCCGTCACGCCGCCAGTCCCTTCGTAACCTATGCCATGTTTGCCGGCGGCGGAGCCAGCTGGGCCGAGCGCCAGATGAAGGCCGGACGCTATAGCGTCGAGCCTGCACCGCCAGGGACGCGGCCGGATCTGACCGGTCTCTCCTGTCGGTGGAGCCCGATTGCGGCGCATAACGGCGAGATCGTCTCCATTATCGCCGTACCGGCCGAGGGCGGGCGTCCCAGCCCGGAGTTTCGCAAGCTCGTGATGGACGTCGTGGCTATCTCTTCAGAACAGGGCCGTGGCGGCCACCCGATTCCCGTGGATGGCCCTGAATTTGCCTTTTCGATGCAGGGCGTCGATCGTGAGGCACGAGCAACCGCACTGCCGGGAAAGAGACTGCTGCGGAAGCTGATCATCCTGTTGCAGATCGCGCTTGTCGTCGCGCTCCACAGGCTGGGCATCAAGCTGGGCCGTTTCGACGCCCGGCGCTACACGCAAGACGTCTCCGGAAATTCAGATTTCCGCAAGTTCGACGACGGGCTGAAGATGACGATCGACGTCGATGCCGGCCATCTCGCCCGTATCCAGGCGCTCCTCGAAGAGGCGAAAGCAAAGGGCATTGCCCGTTACGGCCTGCACCGGCAGTCCTCGGCGCTGATGACCTGTTTTGTCCCGACACCGGTGTCACGCGACCACGTGCACTTTGTCGACGGTGCCAGCGGCGGCTACGCCGTCGCTGCCAGCCAGATCACGGGCAAGACACTGTCAGCAGTCGATATCACGCCTTGACGATGTGGTCGGCAAACAACCCGAGGCGCGTGAAGACATTGCGGGTGTCTATGATCAGCGGCGCACTATCTGCGATCACCGCATAGTCGAGCTTGTCATGGTCGGTTGCGACAAGAACTGCATCGTAGGCTTCCAGGGCCCCGGGCGTGAGATCGACCGATTTCCGGCCCTTCAAATGCTGATATTCGCGCGTCGAGGGGATCTCACCGACATGGGGATCGTGATAGTCGGCCTTGCCGCCGCGCTCTTCGATGATCTCCATCAGGCGCAATGAAGGGCTCTCGCGAATGTCGGCGACGTTCTTCTTGTAGGCGAGGCCAAGGATCAGGACCCGCGAGCGGCTGAGCGCCTTGCCGGCCTTGATGTCGAGTGTTTCGGCAAGTTTGCCGACGACATAACGCGGCATCGCCGAATTGATCTCGCCAGCGAGCTCGATAAAGCGCGTCGGCAACTCGTATTCGCGGGATTTCCAGGTGAGGTAGAAGGGATCGATCGGAATGCAGTGGCCGCCAAGGCCCGGGCCCGGGTAGAAGGGCATGTAGCCGAAGGGTTTGGTCTTGGCCGCGTCGATCACTTCCCAGACATCGATTCCCATGGCGGCGTAGACGGTCTTCAGCTCGTTGACGAGCGCGATGTTGACCGACCGAAAGATGTTTTCGGTCAGCTTGACGGCTTCTGCAGTGGCGTTGGAAGACACCGGAACGACGGTTTTGACCGCAGCGCCGTAGAAGCTCTTCATCAGCGCCAGGGCCTCTGCGCCATCGCCGGCGACAACCTTCGGAATTGTCGCTGTGTGATAGTGCTGGTTGCCCGGATCCTCACGCTCGGGCGAGAATCCGACGAAGAAGTCGCGGCCGGATTTCAGGCCGGTTTTCTCCAGGATGACCTTGACGACATCATCCGTGGTGCCCGGATAGGTCGTCGATTCCAGCACCACGAGCTGGCCGGCACGCAGATGCTCTGCAATCGACCGAGAGGTTGCCTCCACAAAGGAAAGGTCAGGATCGCGATGCCTGGTGAGTGGGGTCGGCACACAGATGACAATGACGTCGCAGGCCGCAAGCTTGGAAAAATCCGTCGTGGCCGAAAAGCGCTGGCCGTCAATTTCGGCAGCGAGGTCGTCGCTTGCGACCGCATCGATATAGGAACGCCGCGCATCCAGGGAGACGATCTTGTTGGGGTCGATGTCAAAGCCGGTGACAGCAAAGCCGCTGCGGGCAATGGCGATTGCCAGCGGCAAGCCGACATAGCCGAGGCCTATGACACCGGCTCGGGCATTGCGGGTTTCGATCTTGTTTGAAAGGACGTCGTAGGTGGAGGAACTCGCCAAGGCAGGTCTCATCATAGTGCTGAAGGTACCTTGATCTAATGTAAGAGCGCACCAATTGAAACCCGCCGCCAAATCGACGTCCGTTGATGTAACCGCGAAGACTCGCGCTGCGGCTGTGCCTCGATCCTCCGGCAGTCCCGACCAGTGTGACCAAAAAGGCGCGGATACCCCAAGAGATTTCATTGCAGGGTCAGAAAATGCGCAGATACCATTGTTTGGGATTGGTCCCGTGCCTATCTACGTCGAATAACGAACCACGAGAAAGGACTGCCTATCCTACCCACTTTATCAAGGGTTTGACAGGTGCCGCTGCCGGGCTCCCGGCAGATCGTTGACACAATATTACCGCTCGTCCATCCTCCTTCCCGCCCTGCGCACGGCGTTGCTGCAGGCAGGGTTGTCGACGCTTTTCAGGAATGGACGTGCTTTATGAGGATACTACCAAGAATGGGCACGATCGAATCCAGCGTCTCCTCTATTTTGTTGGATCGGGTCGCTGAATGGCTGACGAATTCGTCGCTGGCCGGAGATGACCTCGAAAGCATCGTTCGCGGATTCTGCGAGCGTATTGCGGCGGCAGGGCTGCCGATCGCGCGCGTGCATCTGACGTTTTCGATGCTGCACCCGCTTTACGACGCATTGAGCTTTACATGGCGACGCGCAAGCGGTGTCACGATCGAAGGTTATCGCCATGCCGCCGGGCAGAAGCCGGACCGCTTCCTGCAGAGCCCCTACTACTATCTCCTGGACAATAGCCTCCAGCACATCCGTCGCCGGATACCGGCCGACGGCCCAGCTGAATTCCCGGTCTTCCTCGACCTGCGCGATGAGCGCATCACCGACTATCTGGCTTTCGTCCAGCCATTCGGCGATGGCTCCGTTCAGGGCATGATGGGCTCATGGTCGACGGATAGCCACGCCGGCTTCTCCGACGACATGATCGATGCGCTGTTGCGCATGCAGAACCATCTTGCCGTTGCCGCGAAGATGGCGGTCTTAGGCAAGCTCGCCAACAACATGCTCACCACCTATCTCGGCGGTGATGCGGGAAAGCGGGTGTTGAATGGCCAGATCCGCCGTGGCGACGGCGAGACGATCCGTGCCGCTCTCGTCATGGGCGATATGCGCCAGTCGACCGTCTACGCCGAAAAAGAGGGGCGGCAGGCCTACATCGATACGCTGAACCAGTTCTTCGACGCGATCGCTGCGCCATTCAACCGCAATGGCGGTGAGATCCTGAGCTTCCTCGGCGACGGTTTCCTGGCCGTCTATCCCTGTGGCCGGCACAAGGATCCATCCAAGATTGCCTGTCAGGCAGCCCTTTCCGCGGTCCACCAGGCGCAAGCGCGTGTCGCGGAATTGAACCGGGAGCGACTGGATGCCGGCCTGACCAAGGTTTCCTACGGGATCGGCCTGCACGTCGGCAACGTCATGTTCGGCAATGTCGGCCTCAAGGATCGCCTGACTTTTTCGGCGTTCGGCTCGGCCGTCAACGAGGTCCAGCGCCTGCAATCGCTGACGAAGAAATATTCGAGCGAGGTCATCGCAAGTCAGGCCTTTGCCGGCTACTGCGGCGGTGAGTGGCGCACGCTCGGCGAGGAAAAGCTCCGCGGCATCCGCCAAAAAGTCACGGTCTTGCAGCCGCATGTGCCAGCACCGGTCCTGCACGTCGAAGAGAATTTCCGCGAGGTCGCACCGGCCGGACTTTCCGAGGCGGAGCAGGTCATTCTGCTTCATCGCGATGCTAGAAAGCAGGCCAAAAGACCGACGGTGGAGGAATTCGTCCAGTAGAGATACCAGGGCGCAGATTCAGCCGAGATTGAATCTTCCCCAGCCTTTAAAATGCCAGGGTTTTCACGTGTCCGTCATCAACTGGACACCCCGATTGCGGTACGGTAGTGTGCCTTAACGGGAACATGGAAAAACTGGGGAATTTCATTGGTATGGCGTCCGCCTCGGATCTGTTGCGCATCGAGAACCTCGACGTTTCTTTCTCGGTTTTCGGCGATCGCCTGCGCGTCGTAAAAAACGCGAATATCCGTATTTTGCCGGGCAAGGTCACTGCGCTCGTCGGAGAATCCGGCTCAGGTAAATCGGTCATCAGCCAAAGCATCATGGGCATCCTGCCAAACCCCGCAACGGCCGAGGGGCAGATCCTCTTTACCGACCCGCTGGATGGTAAGACGACAGACATTCTCCGCTATTCCCGCGACAGCGAGGAGATGCGTGACCTGCGTGGCCGCCGCATGGCGACGATCTTTCAGGAGCCGATGACCTCGCTGTCGCCGCTCCACACCGTCGGCAATCAGATCAGTGAAGCGCTCCTCATCCACACGGAGGCCGACAAGAAGGAAGCACGCGAAAAGACCGAGGAGATGCTGGGTCTTGTCGGCTTTGCCAATCCGAAGCGCACCTTCGACATGTACCCCTTCGAGCTCTCGGGCGGCATGCGCCAGCGCGCGATGATCGCAATGGCGCTGATCTGCAATCCGGCGCTCCTGATCGCCGACGAGCCGACCACTGCGCTCGACGTGACCATCCAGGCACAGATCCTGGAGCTGCTGCGCGACCTGCAGCACAAGCTCGGAATGGCGATGCTGCTGATCACGCATGATCTCGGCGTCGTTGCCAACATGGCCGACGAGGTGGTGGTGATCTATCATGGCGAGATCATGGAGGCGGGACCGGTCGAGTCGATCTTCCGCAACCCGCAGCATCCTTATCTCAAGGGTCTGATGGCCGCCGTGCCGCATTTCGACATGAAGCCCGGCGAACGTCTCAAGGCGCTGCGCGACGTGCCTGTCAACCTGGAGTCCCTGATCGGCAAGAAGAAGGTGAAGGCCGAAGGGCCGGAGATCCTGCTTTCCGTCAACAATCTCTCCAAGACCTTCAAGACCCGCAACCGCGGCCTTTTTGGAACGCGCGAAGCCGCCGTCGTTCATGCTGTCGACGATGTCAGCTTTGACATCCGGCGGGGGGAATGCCTGGGGCTCGTCGGCGAATCCGGCTGCGGCAAGACGACGGTCAGCAAGATCCTGATGCGGGCCGTGACGCCGAACGGTGGCTCGGTGATCTTCAATGATGGCAAGGACGTCATCGACGTCCTGTCTGTTTCCGGCGACGATCTGCAGGAGCTGCGCACCAAGATACAGATGGTATTCCAGGATCCGGTCTCGTCGCTGTCACCGCGCATGACCGTGCGCAACATCCTCAGCGAGCCGCTGGAGATCCACGACCGCGGGGATAGCGCCGAGCGCAAGCAGAGGGTAGAGGCGCTGATGGGTGCGATCGGCCTCGACCGGCGCTATCTGAACCGCTACCCGCACAGTTTTTCCGGCGGGCAGCGCCAGCGCATCGGCATTGCGCGCGCGCTGGCACTCGGGCCAAAGCTCATCATTCTCGACGAGCCCGTATCGGCCCTCGACGTTTCCGTCCAGGCACAGATCCTGAACCTTTTGAAAGACCTGCAGAAGGATCTCGGGCTGACATATCTGTTCATTTCGCACAATCTGGCGGTTGTCGACTACATGGCCGACCGCATCGCGGTGATGTGCAAGGGGCGCATCGTCGAGATTGCCCCGCGCGAGATCATTCTGCGAGATCCGGTGCATCCCTATACGAAGTCGCTCCTGGCGGCGGTCCCCTTCCCCGACCTCAACCGTCCGCTCGATTTCGAGGCGCTGAGAATAAACGGCGCCGCAGACAAGCAGAACTGGGGCATTACCTTTACGGCGGAGCATGATGATGCGTCCGAGCTCGCCTACGCTGATCTCGGCAACGGCCATCTTGTGCGTGCCCGCAAGGGTGCAGACGCAAAGGAGCTTCGCTCATGGTAACGCGGCGCACGTTTCTCGGTGGTCTTATCGGTTCGGCAGTGCTGCCCTCGGCTGTCAAGGCGGCGGCGGATCGCGATATCGAACCCGAATTCCTGAGGGATTGGCTGCGCGCAGGGCGCATTCCTCCCATGGTGGATCGCCTGCCGACGCATCCGCGGATCGTCAAGATGAAGGATACGGGGCGCCAGCCGGGCGTCTATGGCGGCACGGTGCGCACGATCATCGGCAGCCAGAAGGATATCCGCTACATGACCGTCTATGGCTATTCGCGCCTGGTCGGTTACGACAAGCATCTGATGTTCCAGCCGGATATTCTCCTGGGTTTCGAATCCAAGGATGACACGGTCTTCACCTTCTATCTCCGCGAAGGTCACCGCTGGTCCGACGGTGCACCCTTTACGGTGGACGATTTCCGCTACTGGTGGGAGGACGTGATCCACAACAAGGACCTGACACCTGGTGGTGGCGCGCTCGAGTTGCGACCCCATGGCACATTGCCGAAATTCGAAGTGCTCGACGCTTTGACAGTTCGCTACACCTGGGAGCGACCCAATCCGATGTTCCTGCCGGCGCTTGCCGGCCCTCTGCCGCTCGTGATCTTCGGGCCGGGGCACTATCTCAAGCAGTTTCACAAGAAATACCAGGACGATTTCCGTATTTCGGCGTTGATGAAGGAAAACCGCGTCAAGAAGTGGGCGGATCTGCACATCAAGATGTCGCGCTCCTCGCGTCCTGAAAATCCGGAACTGCCAACGCTCGATCCCTGGCGCAACACGACGCCTCTGCCGGCCGACCAATTCGTGTTCGTGCGAAACCCGTTTTTCCATCGCATCGACGAGAACGGGGTACAACTTCCCTACATCGACAAGTTCATCCTCAACGTCAGTTCATCCTCGATCATCGCCGCCAAGGCGGGCGCCGGTGAATCCGACCTACAGGCCACTGGCGTCGACTTCAACGATTACACATTCCTCAAGGATGCCGAAAAGCGGTTCCCCGTGAAGGTCAACCTGTGGAAGCAGGTGCGCGGATCGCGCGTGGCGCTCCTGCCGAACCTCAACTGCGCCGACGAGGTCTGGCGCAAGCTGTTCCGGGAAACTCGCTTCCGCCGGGCGCTGTCGATGTCGATCGATCGGCATGAGATCAACATGGTTGCCTTCTATGGTCTCGGCAGGGCAAGCGCTGATACCGTTTTGCCCGATAGCCCCCTCTTCAGACCCGAATATGCGGAAGCCTTCATTGCTCATGATCCCGATCAGGCAAACAAGCTCCTGGACGAGCTCGGGCTGGCGAACCGTGGCGCCGATGGCATTCGGCTGTTGCCGGATGGTCGCCGTGCCGAAATCACCGTGGAGACCGCTGGCGAAAGCAACCTCGACACGGACGTTTTGGAACTGGTGCGTGATCATTGGTTTGAGGTCGGTCTTGCTCTTTATACCCGCACCTCACAACGCGACGTTTTCCGCAGCCGCGCCATGAGCGGCACGATCATGATGTCGATCTGGTACGGCATCGAGAACGGGGTTGCGACCGCGGACATGTCTCCGGGGCAGCTTGCGCCAACCGTCGACGATCAACTGCAATGGCCGCTTTGGGGGATGTATCACCTGTCGGCCGGGCAGGAAGGCAGCGCCCCGGACCTTGAGGAAGTGCAGCAGCTCGTCGCGCTTCTCAAACAGTGGGGTGATACCTCGAGATTCGAGGAGCGAGAGGTGATCTGGCATAAGATGCTGGCGCTCTATACCCAGCAGGTTTTCTCGATCGGCCTCATCAACAGCACGCTGCAGCCGATCGTCCGATCCGCCAAATTGCAGAACGTGCCGGATGAGGGCCTCTATGGTTTTGACCCGACATCCTATCTCGGCCTCTACATGCCGGATGCCTTCTGGTTCAAGGAGGCTTGAGGGATGCTGAAATACATCCTCTGGCGCATTGCTGCGATGGTGCCGACACTGTTCATCATCTCGGCGCTGGTCTTCACCATCATCGAACTTCCGCCGGGCGACTTTTTCGAAAGCCAGATCGCCGAGCTGCGGGCGCAGGGCGAGAGTGCCAACCTGCAGGAAATCGAAGAACTCAGGATACAATACGGTTTCGACAAGCCTGAGATCGTCCGCTACTTCTTCTGGGTCGGCGGCATGCTGCACGGGGACTTCGGCTATTCGTTCGAATACCAGCTGCCGGTCTCGGAAGTCGTCGGTGATCGTCTCTGGCTGACGATGCTCGTTTCCTTTTCCACGATCCTGCTGACGTGGTTGATCGCCTTTCCGATCGGGATCTATTCCGCGACCCATCAGTATAGTTGGGGCGACTACGGGCTGACCTTTCTCGGCCTGCTCGGCATCGCGATCCCGAACTTCATGCTGGCCCTGATCCTGATGTACTTCGCCAACATCTGGTTCGGCGTCTCGATCGGCCACTTGATGGACCAAAGGTTCCTGAACGAACCGATGAGCTGGGAAAAGGCGCGGTCCATTCTCTCGCATCTGTGGATTCCGGTCATCATCGTCGGCACGGCGGGAACGGCCGGCATGATCCGCCGGCTTCGCGCCAATCTGCTCGACGAGATGCAGAAACAATACGTCGTCACCGCCCGCGCCAAGGGGCTTCACCCGCTTCGCGCGCTCGTGAAGTATCCACTGCGCATGGCTCTCAACTTCTTCGTCGCCGATATCGGATCGATCCTGCCTTCGATCATCTCAGGGGCGGAAATCGTCGCCATCGTGCTGTCGCTCGAGACGACAGGGCCCATGCTCATCAAGGCCCTGCAGAGCCAGGACATGTATCTTGCGGGTTCGTTCCTGATGTTCCTCGCCTTCCTCAACGTCATCGGGGTGCTCGTCTCCGATATCGCACTTGGCTTTCTTGATCCGCGTATCCGCCTGCAAGGCAGGAGCACCAAATAGATGTCGCCCTTGCCACCGCCCGGCGCGCCGATGCCGCATTATGTTTCGACCGCACCCTTCGATCCCATGGCGACCGAGGGGATGACGGCTGCGCAATCGCGCATCCACCTTGCCTCGCAGAAGCAGTTGATGTGGTGGAAGTTCAAGCAGCACCGGCTGGCACTTGCCTCCGGCATTTTTCTGCTTGCGCTCTACTCCATGATTATCGTCGTCGAGTTCATTGCGCCCTATGGGCTACATACCAAGAATGTGGACTTCATCCATTCCCCGCCACAGCGCGTGCACTTCTTCCACGATGGCAAATTCGTCGGCCCCTTCGTCTACGGGCGCTCCATGTCGCTCGATCTCGACACCCTCCATCGGCTTTACTCCGACAAGCCGGATGAGGTGCAGCCGATCCGCTTCTTCTGCCGCGGCGATTCCTACAAGTTCTGGGGACTGGTCAAATCGGATCTTCACCTGGTTTGTCCGGCAGTCGGCGGGCAGATGTTCCTGCTTGGCACTGACCGCCTCGGCCGTGACGTGCTGTCGCGCATTCTCTATGGCGCCCGCATTTCGCTGACGATCGGCCTGATCGGTATCGCCATCAGCTTCTGCCTCGGTATCGTCATCGGCGGATTGGCAGGCTATTGGGGCGGTGTCTTCGATCTGATCGTCCAGCGCCTCATCGAAGTTCTTCAGTCGCTGCCAAGCCTGCCGCTCTGGATGGCGCTGGCGGCGATCATGCCTGTCACGTGGAGCCCCATCGTCATCTATTTCGGGATCACGGTCATCCTCGGTATCATCGACTGGACTGGTCTTGCGCGAGCCGTGCGCTCAAAGCTCTTGGCCCTGCGTGAAGAGGATTATGTCCAGGCTGCCCAGCTGATGGGCGCCAGCACGCCGCGCATCATCGGCCGGCATCTTGTTCCAGGCTTCATGTCCCACCTGATCGCCTCTGCCACGATCTCGATTCCCGGCATGATTCTCGGTGAGACGGCGCTCAGCTTCCTTGGCCTCGGTCTGCGCCCGCCTATCACCAGCTGGGGCATTCTGCTGACAGAAGCAAAGAGCGTAAGCGTCATCGCTTTCTATCCATGGTTGCTTTTTCCGATTATACCTGTCGTTCTGGTGATTTTGGCGTTCAACTTTCTGGGAGACGGCTTGCGCGATGCGGCAGATCCCTACAAATAGCGGCCAGCCCGGCGGAGCACTGCTTTGTCTTTTGACGGCCAGCGATAAACCGGCGGTGCTCGTATGATCCACAGCGCAGAAGGATTGCCCATGGCACGGCGCCTGGAAGATGCCCGTATCCTCATGTACAGCCACGACACGTTCGGGCTCGGCCATTTGCGCCGCTGCCGCGCGATCGCGCATGCTCTGGTCGAGGATTATCGCGGGCTTAATATTCTGATCATCTCCGGAGCCACGATTGCCGGCGCGTTCGATTACCGGGCGCGCGTCGACTTCGTGAAGATCCCGAGTGTCATCAAGCTTCGCAACGGCGAATATACGTCGATGGCGGGCCATATCGATCTGCATGAAACGCTGAAGATGCGTGAGTCGAGTATTCGACACACCGCCGAAACCTTCCAGCCCGACATTTTCATCGTCGACAAGGAACCGATGGGACTGAAGGGCGAAGTCGAGGAGACGCTGGCCTATCTGAAGGCGCAGGGCACCGTTCTGGTGCTTGGCCTGCGCGAGATCATGGATGCCCCCCACCTGCTTGATGCCGAATGGAAGCGGAACGGCATCATGCAGAAGATCGACCAGTATTACGATTCCATCTGGGTCTATGGACCGCCTGATTTCTATGATCCGCTCATCGGCCTGGACGTGCCGGCAAGTGTGCGCAGAAAGATGGATTTCGTCGGATTTCTGCAGCGCAGTGTCTCGACGAGCAAGACCTCGATCAATGCGCGCTCGGACAACTACATTCTGGTCACGACCGGCGGTGGCGGCGATGGGTCCGATCTCGTCCACGATGTCATGAACGCCTATGAGCAAGATCCTTCCCTGCAGCAAAAGGCGCTTGTCGTGCTCGGCCCCTATATGCCGGCTGCCGAGCGCTCCAAGCTGGTGGCCAAAGGGTCCCGCATTCCCTACATAGAGGTGATCGAGTTCGACAATAATATGGAAGAGCTGATCGTGGGGGCCACCGGCGTTGTGGCCATGGGTGGCTATAACACCTATTGCGAGATCCTTTCATTCGACAAGCCTGCACTCATTGTTCCCAGGGTGAAACCACGCGAAGAGCAGCTGCTGCGCGCCAGGCGAGCGAGCGAACTCGGACTGATCGACATGCTGCTGCCGGACCAGTCGGCAGATCCCAAGGTTATGTCCGAGGCCCTGAAACGGCTTCCCGACCGCGCACCGCCGTCCAAGAGCGGCTGTACCTTGCAGTTGCAGGGCCTCGATCACATTTCGCAGACGGTCGGACATTGGCTGGATGGCCGGGGGCCGCATCTGTCCGTCGTCGGGGCCGAGTGAAGAACAAGATCTTGTCGAAGCGTCGTAAGATTCTCGTTGTGCTGAAAGGCTACCCGCGCCTTTCGGAGACATTTATCGCCCAGGAACTGCTCGGCCTGGAGAAGGCGGGGTTTGATCTGACCTTGATCTCGATGCGCCGGCCAACCGACAAAAAGCGGCATCCCGTGCATGACGAGATCAGGGCACGTGTCGTCTATCTGCCCGAGTATCTTCACGAAGAGCCGATCCGCGTACTGAAGGGGATGTTTGCGAGCTTCCGACGGCCCGGGATCAAGGCTCTCTGGCAGCGCTTCATCAAGGACCTCCCACGTGACATTTCTCGCAACCGCTTCAGGCGGCTTGGACAGGCGATGGTGCTCGCACGCGAATGGCCGGATAGCGGTGAGTGGCTGCACGCACATTTCATCCATACCCCTGCCTCCGTGACCGAATATGCGAGCATCCTCACCGGTGTGCCCTGGACCTGTTCGGCCCATGCCAAGGACATCTGGACATCGCCGGACTGGGAGTTGCATGAGAAGCTTGGCAGCGCCCGCTGGACGGTGACCTGCACGCGAAGCGGCTATGAGCACATGCGCACCTTGACCCCCCGCAAGGACGCCGTGCATCTGAGCTATCACGGCCTCGATTTGGCGCGTTTCGGGCATTTCGGCGGCCAGCGATCGCAGCGCGACGGCAGCAACCCGGCGGACCCTGTCGTCATTCTCAGTGTCGGCCGTGCCGTCGAGAAGAAGGGCTACGAGACGCTGCTCAAGGCACTCGCACTGCTGCCCGGCGACCTGAACTGGCGTTTCGAGCACATCGGCGGCGGCGACAAGCTGCCGAAGCTGAAGGCGCTTGCTGCGGATCTCAATCTGACGGATCGGATCAGCTGGAAGGGCGCACTCGCACAGGAGGACGTGCTCGATCACTACCGCCAGGCCGATGTTTTCGCACTGGCCTGCCGGATTGCATCCAATGGCGATCGCGACGGCCTGCCGAATGTATTGGTGGAGGCATCGAGCCAGCGCCTGCCCTGTATCTCGACGTCGGTATCCGGCGTGCCGGAGCTTCTTGTCGACGGTGAAAACGGCAGGCTCGTGCCACCCGAGGATCCTGCGGCGTTTGCGGCGGCACTCGAGACACTGATCCGCGATCCTGCCTTGCGGTCGCGGCTGGGAGATGCGGCCGAAAGACGCGTGCGCGAGCATTTTGATCACGAGGTGAGCATCACCGAGCTCGGCCATCTGTTTGAACAGGAATGGCAGAAAGCCTCATGAACGCGCCCCGGGTCTTTTTCTATGTCCAGCATTTGCTTGGCATCGGGCATATTGCCCGGGCAAGCCGCATCGCGAGCGCGCTTGTCAGCGACGGGTTCGACGTCACTGTCGTGACGGGTGGGCTGCCGGTTCCAGGTTTCCCGGGAGACGGCATCAGGACGGTGGCTCTTCCACCAGTCGTGGCAAGCAATGCCGGTTTTTCCGGACTTGCGGACAGCGATGGTATTGCCGCCGACGAGGCGTTCCTGCGCAAACGCCGGGATCTGCTGCTCGAAGCCTTCCATGATACAGCGCCCGACGTCGTCATCATCGAAGCGTTTCCTTTTGGCCGCCGGCAGATGCGGTTCGAGCTGCTCCCGCTTCTTGATGCAATCGAAGAAGCGCATCCACGGCCGAAGCTTTTCAGCTCGGTGCGCGATATCCTGCAGCAGAACCGGAAGCCCGGGCGCGACGAGGAGACCGTGGCGCTGGTCAGAGATCATTTCGACGGCGTCCTGGTGCACGGGGATCCGAGCTTCGTTCGCCTGGAAGATACCTTTCCCCTGACGGCGGAGATTGCCTCCAAGCTCCTCTATACCGGCTTGGTGGCGGCCCCGCGGGCGGCTGATCCTGAAGAGACCTTCGACATTGTTGCATCCGCTGGAGGCGGAGCCGTCGGCCTCGACCTGCTTCGCGCGGCCAATGGCGCGGCCGCGATGTTGCCGGCGAACCTGCGGTGGCTGCTGATCAGCGGGCCGAACCTTCCCGAGGCCGACTTCGCCAGCCTTTCGAAGGCAACGCCCTCGAACGTTACGCTGACCCGGTTTCGCAAGGATTTCCCATCGCTGCTGCGCGGCGCGCGTGTTTCCATCTCGCAGGCGGGCTATAACACCGTTGGCGATCTGCTTCAGACCGACTGCCGGATGATCCTCATTCCCTTCGTAGCCGGTGGAGAGACGGAACAAACGGTCCGCGCGGAACGGCTGCGGGCACTCGGGCTCGCGGATATCCTGCCGGAGGCCGGTCTGACGCCCGAAATCGTTGCCAATGCGGTCAGCGCGGCGCTCGCAAAACCGCGGGCAGCCTCGGCATTGCTCGATCTCGGGGGGGCCGGCAAAACGGCATCAATCATTCGGTCCATGATCGGGTGAAAGCCTCGCACTTTGCAAAAATGATGTGATATAAACAACGTCCCGGCGAGAATCGGCATGACGATGGAAATCCGATGCGCCTTGTTTTCGTTATGAGATACGGCGGTCCGGTTGCATGATCCTGTTTTCGGCATTCCCTTTGGCTTCGCCGCAGGTTCACTGCCCCCAGATTTCCCAGGCAACTGACGGTTAGCAATGGAAAAAAGCCTCGCGCGTTACATCTGGTCGAACACGCGGCTGCAGCAGCTCTGGATTTTGGCAGTCGTTGCAGTCTCGATGATCCCCTACTTTCTGTCCTTCGACCTGCCGAAGCAGATCGTCAACGGACCGATTCAGGGCTCGGGCTTCGAGGGCGAAGGCGCAACGCAAACGTTCATGCGGTTGTCCTACACCTTCCCGGTCATCGGCGAGGTAGAGTTCTTCAAGGGCCTCCAGCTTGACCGCCTGCAAATGCTGATGGGGCTCAGCCTCGTTTTCCTCGCGCTGGTCGTCTTGAACGGCCTCTTCAAATTCTACATCAACACCTACAAGGGACGGCTTGGCGAGCGCATGCTGCGCCGCATCCGTTTCGAGTTGATCGACCGGGTACTCCGCTTCCCGCCGTCGCAATTCAAGCGCGTCAAGTCCGCCGAAATCGCAACGATGATCAAGGATGAAGTCGAACCGATGGGCGGCTTCACGGGGGATGCCTTCGTTTCGCCTGCCCTGCTCGGCGGGCAGGCGCTGACGGCGCTCGCCTTCATCATCGTGCAGAATTTCTGGCTCGGGATGATTGCCGCGGCGATCGTCGGCGTGCAGGCGGTGGTGATCCCGCGCATGAGAAAGCGCCTGCTCGAGCTTGGCCGCCAGCGTCAGCTGACAGCCCGCGAGCTGTCCGGCCGCGTCGGCGAAATCGTCGACGGCATCGGCACGATTCACGGCAACGACACATCGAATTTCGAGCGCGCCGACATCGCCACCAGGCTCGGGCTGATCTTCTCGATCCGTTATGACCTCTACCAGTGGAAGTTTCTGGTCAAATTCCTGAACAACTTCCTGGCCCAGGTCACTCCATTCCTGTTTTACGCCATCGGCGGCTATCTCGCGCTGCAGGGCCGACTGGACATCGGTCAGCTCGTTGCGGTCATCAGCGCCTACAAGGATCTGCCGGGTCCGCTCAAGGAACTGATCGACTGGGATCAGATGCGCCAGGATGTGCAGGTCAAGTATCAACAGGTCTACGAGCAGTTCAATGTCGAGCCGCTGATCGACGGCAAGATACAGGATATCTCGTCAGAAACGATCGGCGCCCTGACGGCTCCGCTCGTGGTCACAAATCTCACTGTGAGTGACGACAGTGGCGCGCGGCTGGTCGACCACGTCTCGGTCGAAATCAAGCCCAACGAAACGGTCGCGGTCGTCGGCCCGAACTCGAGTGGTGCCGAAGCCTTCGCGGAAGCCCTCGGTCGGCTTGTGTGGCCGGATTCCGGCCGCGTGACGATCGATGGCCATGACCTTCTCGATCTGCCTGAATCCATTACCGGCCGGCGCATGTCCTACGCCTCCGCTGACGCCTACTTCTTCCACGGGACGCTCAGGGACAATCTTCTTTACGGCTTGAAGCATGCCCCGATGCGCGACCCGCAGTACGACGGCAAGGAGGCTCTTGAAGCCAAGTGGCATGCCGAGGAGGCCGTCAAGGCCGGCAACCCGACAATGGATATCAACAGCGACTGGGTGGACTATCAGGCCGCCGGCGCAACCGGCCCCGAGGACATCCTGACGGCAATCCGTCCTGTGCTCGATGCGGTCCTCATTTCGCAGGACATTCTAGACCTAGCGCTTCGATCGACCGTCAACACGAGCGTGCATGTGACGCTTGCCGGACATATCGTCGATCTGCGTACGGCACTTCGCAAGCGCATGCAGGAGTCGGATCTTGGCAATATCGTCGTGCCGTTCGATTTCGATGCGTTCAATCCGCAAGCCACCGTCGGCGAGAATTTGCTCTTCGGCTCGATGAAACGGCCGATGATGAACAATCGCCGGCTGGCGGCTCATCCCTATTTCCAGGCGCTCTTCCGCGACACCGGCCTCAGCGACGATCTCTACGCCATGGGCTTGGAGATCGCGGAGAATGCCGTCGAACTCTTCCATGATCTGCCGCCGGATCACCCGTTCTTCCAGCAGCTGACCTTCATGACGGCTGACGATATCCCGACCTATCAGGCGCTGCTGCAGAAATTGCAGAGCCGACGGTTTGATGATGCAACGCCCGAAGAGCGCTCTGCAATCATCCGTCTCAGCTTTGCCTATATCGAGCCGCGGCACCGTTTCGGTCTTCTGACCGACGCGCTGATGGCCAAGATCGTCAGCGCCCGCAAACAGTTCCATGAGAATATTCCGGATGATCTTTCCGCCGTCATCGAGCGGTATGATCCGGAGGACTTCATCTCCTCGGCAAGCCTGATGGACAATGTCCTGTTCGGGCGCATCGCCTATCAGCAGGCTGACGCGTCCGACCGCATCCGGGCCATCATGGGCGAACTCTTCGACTCTCTCGAACTCTTCGACGACGTCTTGTCGATTGGGCTTGAGTTTGATGTCGGTTCCGGTGGCAAGCGCCTGACGATGGCGCAACGGCAGAAGCTGAACCTTGCCCGTGCGCTTCTCAAACGGTCTGACTATTTTGTCTTCAACCGGCCGCTATCCGCGCTCGACCAGCGTGTTCAGGATCAGATTACCCGAAATGTGGTCGAGGGATTGCACAAGGAAGGCGAACGGCCGGCCATCATCTGGGTGCTTTCGAACGCAAAACTTGCGGAATTGTTTGATCGAATCCTGCTGTTTGACCGCGGTGCGCTGGCCGAAGCAGGCAACTTTCCGGAGCTTTCCGAACAAAACGGTATGTTCAAGGAACTGTTATCGTAATATCCTAAAGGGGGACAATAAAGATGGTGCCCCCTTGCGAGGTGCCACGGTCAAGCGTCGCGCACCGGAAAGCGTGACGGGGGTAGTACGTATATGTTGCTGAGAGACGAAGTCGAAATGCTGCGGCGGGTGCCGATTTTCTCGCGAATTGCACCTGCAAAACTCAAATTGTTGGCCTTCACTTCCGATCGCATGACATACAACGTCGGGCAGGACCTCTTCCATCAGGGAGATCCGGGTGATGCAGCCTATGTCGTCCTGTCCGGAACGGCCGACATTCTTGTCCACTCACCTGCAGGCGAGATCAAGGTCGCCGATGTGGAACCCAACTCCATCGTCGGTGAAATCGCCATATTGTGCGACGTATCGCGTACCGCGACGATTCGCGCCACCTCGCCGCTGGAAGTGCTGCGCATCAGCAAGGAACACTTCCTTAAATTGCTCAGCGATTTCCCCGAAATGGCTGTCGAGATCATGCGCGTGTTGGCAGACCGTCTGAACCATACAACAGCGGAATTGACCGCAGCGCGCGCGGCGAAGCAGCCGCAGGTAGCCGCGATGTAGCGATTTCATCATCTCTGAATGCAAAGGCCTGCCTACAGGAACCTGAGGCAGGCCTTTGCTGTTTCTCGTGACTTTGGAACAGATCCTGTTCAATCCGGGTCATATCTGCAGCCCCGGCAGTTTGCGCATTCTGCAGGTGTCCAGACGCTGCTGGGGTGGATGAACGGCAGGTTGTTCCTGCTTGAATGTTGAGAAAGTGTTGGCGGCGATCCTCAAATTGGCGAGGTTGTCGTTATGGACGACCTGTCGTCCGCAAAACAGCCGATGTGAGCGAGGCTACCACGCACGCTGGGCTCACTCATATTTTCCGCTGCTTTACTGGCCCGACCGCAATGCCATCGAAAGCCTGTTCTCGAAATTGAAAGCCATGTTGCGGGCCGGGCGGAGCGTACGGCAGATGATTAGGGAACGCGGTTGGCGCGATCCCCGTTCACGTTTGCAGATTGCACAACCTACTTCAGAGCTGCAGGTTGGACCCGGATTGAACAGGGTCTTTTCTACTCGCGCTGTTCGAGCGCCCTGCTGAAGGCCAATGCCGCAAGCGTGCAGACCGCGCCGGACAGCAGGTAGTAGCCAACGAAAGGCAGTCCAAAGTGGCTGGACAGGGTCAGTGCGACGAGCGGGGCAAAGCCGGCGCCGACGAGCCAGGCAAGGTCGGAGGTAAAGGCCGCACCGGTATAGCGATAACCTCTGCCGAAGCGCGACGAAATCGAGCCGGTCGCCTGGCCAAAGGACAGTCCGAGGACGCCGAAGCCGATGATCACGAATGCACTCTGTCCCCCGGAGCCGGCTGCCATCAGGAGCGGACCGACAAAGCTGAAGATCGCAATCAGCACGGCACAGATCGCAAGCTGGGCACGCCTGCCGATGAGGTCTGCGATCATGCCGGAGACGACGATCGCGACGAGACCGACCACGGCGCCAATGATCTGCACGACCATGAAACCGCCGATCGGCTGAGTTCCGTAAAGATACACCCAGCCCAGCGGGAAGATCGTCACCAGGTGGAACATCGCGAAGCTCGCGAGCGGCACGAAGGCGCCGAGCAGGATGTCGCGACCATGGATACGCACCACGTCGCGGATCGGTGCCGCCTCGAGCTCGTGCTGTTCCAGTGCGGAGCCGAATTCGGGCGTCATGACCAGACGCAAACGCGCAAACAGCGCAACCACATTGATCGCAAAGGCGACAAAGAACGGATAGCGCCAGCCCCAGCTCAGGAAGTCCTCACTGGACAGATTGGCGATGAAATAGCCGAAAAGCGCGCTTGCCAGCGCAAAGCCGATCGGGGCACCGAGCTGCGGGATCATCGCATACCAGCCGCGGTGGTTTGGCGGCGCGTTGAGTGCCAGCAGCGACGCCAGGCCGTCCCATGCGCCGCCGAGCGCAAAGCCCTGCCCGAGCCGGAAGAGGGCGAGCAACGCGATCGACCAGGCTCCAATCTCGCTGTAGCCTGGCAGGAAAGCGATCGAAGCCGTCGAGCCCCCAAGCAGGAACAATGCAATGGTCAGCTTGGCGCCGCGGCCATAGAAACGGTCGATGGTCATGAACACAAGCGATCCCACCGGGCGCGCCAGAAATGCGAGCGAAAAGATCGCAAAGGAATAAAGCGTTGCCGTCAGTCGATCGGGCGCGAAAGGAAAGACAAGCTGAGGGAAGACCAGCACGGATGCCAGGCCGTAGACGAAGAAATCGAAAAATTCGGACGCGCGCCCGATGACGACGCCCATCGCGATACTGCCGGCTGATATCGGCTTGTCGGCATGAATTCGCCGCGCGTCCTGCTCCATCGATGTGGACGATGGTCCGTAGTGTGTTGTGCCTGCCATTAAATGCCTCCCTCATTGAGGCACCCTGTGGCAAAGCGCCTCACTAGCGATCTTGATCAAACCACTGCGCTTATCAAGTCCGATTGACGCAAATAGTTCATCATCCGGCTTGAAAATCAGATGTGGATGAAAAATCACGGTCATGCCGCGAAATCGGTCTGCAAAAGACTGGCATGATCGGCGTGTACGGATATATTAGCCCCTCAAAATGGATTGTGCGCAAGAATCCTTCGAATTTTCCTCAGGATTTTGACATCGTGCGCCACGTGCCTTATCCCGCAGTGCGGCATTTCTGCTGCACTGCGACCAAACACCTCATGTTGCTATCAGGTACGGTGCTTTAGTCGCGGTCTGGACGAAACAACAAGAGCATAGAGACGTGCAAAAACTGCCAAAGTTTTCCCGCCATCTCCTCATTCTGCCCCTGCTTCTGACGCTGGCGGGATGCAATTTGGTGGTCATGTCGCCTTCGGGCGATATCGCCATGCAGCAACGCGACCTGATTATCGTGTCGACGGTTTTGATGCTGCTGATCATCGTTCCGGTGATCTTCCTGACGCTGCTGTTTGCCTGGCGTTATCGCCGTTCCAATACGGCTGCCACCTATGATCCGGAATGGCACCATTCCACCCGTCTCGAAGTGGTCATCTGGTCAGCACCGCTGGCCATCATCATCGCGCTCGGGGCCATCACCTGGATCAGCACGCACAAGCTCGACCCATTTCGTCCGCTCGATCGGATTGATGCCGAGCGCGCCATCCCGGCCAATACCAAGCCGCTGACCGTCGAAGTCGTCGCACTCGACTGGAAATGGCTGTTCTTCTATCCCGAACTCGGGATTGCGACCGTCAATGAAATGGCAGCGCCAGTCGATGTTCCGATCAGCTTCAGGATCACCTCCTCGTCGGTCATGAATTCCTTCTACGTGCCTGCGCTTGCGGGCCAGATCTATGCAATGCCCGGCATGGAGACCAGGCTTCATGCCGTCATCAACCAGGAAGGCATCTTCGACGGCTTTTCGGCCAACTATAGCGGCGCGGGTTTCTCCCACATGCGCTTCAAGTTCCATGGCGTAAACCAGCAGGGCTTCGACCAATGGGTTGCGCAGGTCAGGGAAAAGGGAACTGCGCTCAATAGGGATACCTATCTCAAGCTCGAACGGCCGAGTGAGAGGGAGCCGGTGCGTTACTTCGCGACCGTCGACAAGGATCTCTTCAACGCGATCCTCAACATGTGCGCGGCCCCCGGTCAGATGTGCATGAACGAAATGATGCACATCGACCGTATGGGTGGCGGCGGCAAGGAAAGCGCCGAAAATCGCGAGAAGCTGCTCTACGACAACCGCCACTCCGATCAGGCCGGTGGCGGTCACGAAACGCCTGCGGGCGAAAGCCCCGATGCCAGCGAAACCAAGCCGGCAGACGCTCAAAACGGCGCCGGCCAGTCTGGCGGCACGCAGATGCCAGGAATGCAGCATGACGGGCACACGATGCCCGGCATGGACCACGGCACCGGCAGCGACCCGGCGCCTGCGCAATCAAACAGCAATTAGACCTGGCGCTTTGCGTCGATACGACATCAATGAACGGGTTCATCCATGTTTTCCAATCCTGACCTCCTGAAGTTCATCTTCGGTCGGTTGACCCTAGAATCGATCCCCTATCACGAGCCGATCCTGGTCGTGACCTTTGCGGCAGTCGCACTTGGCGGCATCGCGCTTCTGGGTGTTGTTACCTATTTCAAGCTTTGGGGTTATCTCTGGCGCGACTGGCTGACGAGCGTCGATCACAAGAAGATCGGCATCATGTACGTCATCCTGGCGCTCATCATGCTGCTGCGCGGCTTTTCCGACGCGATCATGATGCGTCTGCAACAGGCAATCGCCTTCAACGGATCCGCCGGCTACCTGCCGCCGCATCACTACGACCAGGTCTTCACGGCCCATGGCGTCATCATGATCTTCTTCATGGCCATGCCGTTCGTCACGGGCCTGATGAACCTCGTCGTGCCGCTGCAGATCGGCGCCCGCGACGTTTCCTTCCCGTTCCTGAACAATTTCTCGTTCTGGATGACGACCGCCGGTGCGATCATCATCATGATCTCGCTCTTCGTCGGCGAATTCGCCCAGACCGGCTGGCTTGCCTATCCGCCGCTGTCGGGAGCCGCCTATAGCCCGGGCGTTGGTGTCGACTATTACATATGGGGTCTGCAGGTTGCCGGTGTCGGCACGACGCTATCGGGCATCAACCTGATCGCGACGATCGTGAAGATGCGCGCACCCGGCATGAGCTTCATGAAGATGCCGGTCTTCACCTGGACCGCGCTCTGCACCAACATCCTGATCGTCGCGACCTTCCCGATCCTGACGGCGACGCTGGCGCTGCTGTCGCTCGACCGTTACGCCGGCACGAACTTCTTCACGAATGATCTCGGCGGCAATCCGATGATGTATGTCAACCTCATCTGGATCTGGGGCCACCCGGAGGTCTACATCCTCGTGCTGCCGGCATTCGGCATCTTCTCGGAAGTCGTTGCCACCTTCTGCGGCAAGCGTCTCTTCGGCTACGCCTCGATGGTCTACGCCACCTGCGTGATCATGATCCTGTCCTACCTCGTCTGGCTGCACCACTTCTTCACGATGGGTTCGGGTGCCAGCGTCAACTCCTTCTTCGGCATCACCACGATGATCATCTCGATCCCGACAGGGGCGAAGATGTTCAACTGGCTGTTCACGATGTACAGGGGACGCATTCGCTACGAAGTGCCGATGCTGTGGACGCTCGGCTTCATGGTGACCTTCGTCATCGGCGGCATGACCGGCGTTCTGCTCGCCGTTCCGCCGGCCGACTTCGTGCTGCACAACTCGCTCTTCCTGATCGCCCACTTCCACAACGTCATCATCGGCGGCGTGGTGTTCGGCCTGATGGCTGGCGTCACCTACTGGTTCCCGAAGGCGTTCGGCTACAAGCTCGATCCGTTCTGGGGCAAGATGTCCTTCTGGTTCTGGCTGATCGGCTTCTACTTCGCCTTCATGCCGCTCTACGTGCTCGGCCTGATGGGCGTCACGCGCCGCGTGTCGCAGTTCGAAGATCCGTCGCTGCAGATCTGGTTCATCCTTGCCGCCTTCGGCGCCGTCCTGATCGCGATCGGCATCGCCAGCTTCATCATCCAGCTCGTCGTCAGCTTCTTCAAGCGCGAGGAGTTGCGGGATACGACGGGAGATCCCTGGGATGGCCGCACGCTGGAATGGTCGACCTCGTCGCCGCCGCCGGACTACAACTTCGCCTTCACGCCCGTCGTCCATGACCATGATTCCTGGTACGACATGAAGGCGCGTGGCTATGCCCGTCCGCTGGAAGGCTTCAAGCCGATCCACATGCCGAAGAACACCGGAACCGGTGTCATCCTCGGCGCGATCAGCGTCGTGCTGGCATTTGCCCTCATCTGGTACATGTGGTGGCTGGTCGTGCTTTCGTTCGTCGCCATGATCGCCGTCGCGATCGGCCATACCTTCAACTACAATCGCGACTTCTATATCCCCGCCGAAGAAGTCACGGAAACGGAACGCAAGCGTACCGCGCTGCTTGCCGAGCAGGTGTAAGACCATGAGCGATGCTGTGATCGACAAGGCAGACAAGCCTGAATTCTACCTCACCGAGGAGCACCATCCGGAAGGCAGCACAATGCTGGGCTTCTGGCTCTACCTGATGAGCGACTGCCTCATCTTCGCGGTGCTGTTTGCAACCTTCGCCGTCCTCGGCCGCAACTTTGCCGCGGGCCCCTCGCCGGCCGATCTCTTTGATCTGCCGCTGGTGGCGATCAACACCTCGATGCTGCTTCTGTCCTCCATCACCTACGGCTTTGCGATGCTGCAGATGGAGCGGCAGGAGAAGGGCGCCACACTCTTCTGGCTGGCCATTACCGGCCTCTTCGGCCTGGCCTTCCTTGGGATTGAACTCTACGAGTTCTCGCACCTGATCCACGAGGGCGCAGGTCCAACCCGCAGTGCCTTCCTGTCCGGCTTCTTCACGCTGGTCGGCACACATGGTCTGCACGTCACCTTTGGTATCGTCTGGCTGATCACCCTGATGGTGCAGGTGTCGATCCGTGGCCTGATCCCGGAAAACCGCCGCCGCCTGATGTGCCTGTCGATGTTCTGGCACTTTCTTGACGTCGTCTGGATCGGCGTCTTCTCCTTCGTCTATCTTATGGGAGTCCTCGGATGACCTCTAACGCACCAGTAACCGAGGACGCCCACGAAGCCCATCATGGTCACAGCCATGGTCATGTGGCCGCCCACGGCACCTTCAAGAGCTATATGATCGGCTTCGTGCTGTCGGTAATCCTGACAGCGATCCCGTTCTGGCTGGTCATGGCCGGCGTCTTCGAAAATCCATCGGTAACGGCCGCATGGGTCATGGGGCTCGCGGCTGTCCAGATCGTCGTTCATATGATTTTCTTCCTTCATATGAACCCGCGCTCGGAAGGCGGCTGGACGATGATGGCGTTGATCTTCACGCTTCTGCTCGTCGCCATCGCGCTCGCCGGCTCGCTCTGGGTCATGCATCATCTGAATACGAACATGATGCCGATGAGCCCGGAAATGATGAAGAATATGCCCTAAAGGCAAGAGCGGGCGGTGGTGACGCCGCCCGCCAAGGTTTTCTGGCAATGGCCGACATCCCCTCCGAGAAAGCACAAAGACAGCATACTGCCGCCGGGCTTGCGATATTCTGCGGTCTCATGCTGGTGCTGATTGTAGCACTGCTTGCGCTTGGTGTCTGGCAGGTCGAGCGGCTTTCCTGGAAAGAGGATCTAATTGCCCGCGTCGATCAGCGCGTCCATGCGGAGCCGGTTCCCGCGCCAGTGCGCGCGCAGTGGGGACAGGTCAGCCGCGCCAATGACGAATATCGCCATGTGACTGCCGAAGGGATCCTGCAAAACGACGAGGAAACGCTGATCTACGCGTCGACGTCGCTCGGGCCCGGCTATTGGGTGATCACTCCCCTCAAGCTGGCCGACAGCACCTCGGTCCTGATCAACCGCGGTTTCGTCCCGACGGACAAGCGCGATCCGGCAACACGCAGCGAAGGGCAGATTGCAACCCCGGTGAAAATCGCCGGACTGCTGCGGATTACCGAGCCTGGAGGCACGCTGGTCAAGTCCAATGATCCGGCCAATGATCGCTGGTATTCACGCGATGTCGCCGCGATCGCCGATCGTCGCGGCGTGGCAGATCCCGCCCCCTACTTTATCGATACTGATGCGACGCCAAACCCAGGCGGCCTGCCGGTCGGTGGGCTGACGCAGATCGCCTTCCCCAACAACCATCTGGTTTACGCGATCACCTGGTTTGCACTTGCTTTCATGGCCGCTGGACTGCTCGCTTTCGTCGTCCGCGGCGAGTTGCGCGCGCGTCGGTCCTGATCAGACGGCCTTGCTCCGGGGATAGAAGCGCTCAGCCATATGTTCGCCAACCGCATAGGCCTGGCTGACGATCTCGGGCACGAGGTCGATGTCAGGCAGACTGCCAAGGCCGAGGGGCCCGACGGCAAACAGTCCATCGACCATTGATCCATCCTCAAGACAGGGCTGGCCCCGCTGATTGACGGCAAGTCCGAGCGACAATTCATCTGCGAGGGCCAAACCTCCGCTCACAAGGCTTGCCAGCAATGGCGAGGTCAGTTGCGGCGCGCGGCAGCGACAATCCAGGATACGCTCGGCATGAACGATCTCGTCGGCGTGCGAGCCGGCGGGCCGGAAGAAGAGACCGCTCAGGCCCTGCCGACCCACGACGCCACGACGCAGTACGGTATTGCCACTGGCGAGCTCGCTTTGGAGACGGGCGTAGATGGCCTCCGGCAAGCGGTTGCGGTGGCTGTCATAGATCGCCCGCAAGTGCCGGTTGAACTGATGCTTCTGATGGGCTGGCAGTGCGCGCCACAGAGAGCGGGCGTGTTTGCGCAGCCCGTTCATGACGGATTGCCAGCTTCTGCCCTCTTCCTCTGCCTCGCGGCAGGCCGTGCGGATGAAGCGCAGGATGTCAGGGAGGTTTGTTGGCAGCGCGTCGGCCGGAAAAACCGGGTCGGCGGAGTTCGGCGTATGGCTCTGCGGCAGGAAGCCATGTCGGGAAAGGATGGTAACCTGCCCTGCGTAGCCGGCGTCGCGCAATTGCAGGAGCTGATCGACAACCCTGATGCCGCTGCCGAGAAGGACCGTGTGTGGGCGCGCAACCAGGCGCTGGGCTCTCACCTGCGACGGCTCCTGCTCAGTCTCCTCGGTCTCAGGCAGACCATAGCCAGTGGCCAGTATGACGGTGTCGAACAGGGGATTGGCTGGATTGGCGCTTTCGAGAAGGAAACGGTTGCCGTGGCTCTTGCGGATCGCCACAACCGGTTCATGGCAGACCTGAACCGTAATGTCCTTGCGGGCGGACAAGGCTTCCGAGAAGCGCTGGTAGACGTAGTCGCTGAAAATGTCTTTCGGGACGAAGATCTGGCGAAATCCCGGGATCGCCGCAGGCACGGCGGCGCGGAACTCCGCGTTGCTACAAAGCCAGTCGTTGAAATCATCCGTATCGCCCACCGAGACGGAAAGATCGCGAACACGCGTATTCAGGATCGTGGAGGTCCGGGCCGACGAGAGTGCCTGCCCCCCGCTCACCGAAGAGTTGGGGTCGAAGAGTTGCAGATGAAAAGGCAGGCGCACTGTTTTCATCAGCGCGATCGCCATCATCATTCCGGAAAAGCCGCGGCCGACAATGGCAAAACGCGGCACGGCGGAGATCTTTGCTGCCGCCGCTGACTTCGAAGAAAACAAGCCTTGAACCGTCATCTCAACTCCCTTGCGACCGTCTGCGCATCGTGTCTCGATTGGTTTCAACGCGGGAAAAAACGCTCGCGCGTTGAGCTGGTTCACGCGGTTTTGAACCGCCCTATAGTCTATCAAACTGGTCGTGTATCAAAGCGCCAAAAGATGATTTAGGCAAGCCTTTGTTCCGAGTGCCAGCGTCTGGAGCGGATAAGTGTCTGAAACCGTTTCGACATTTCGAGACGCCATGGGCGGTCAAAATGGTGCTTCCCAGTCTTTGTTGCACTCACGATAAAATAACCAGTTGGTGAATTCTTGACTTGAAGGGCCGAAAGGAATCGGCAAAAGTAAGGGTGCTAATCAATCCCTTCATGGATTCGACGTCTTTCCGGACCAACGTCCGACCACACCTCTGTTTTGGAATATGACCGTGAGCAGCAATGCTTTAACACGCACGACGAAGCCATCCGCTTCGATGGCGAAGGCGACTGCGGCAGGCTGGGGCAAGGGCCTCTTTACGCTCGTCCGCATCACCGTCATGGCGTTCCGCCATCCCTGGCAATCCGGTTTCGCCATCGGCGCAACCCTTGTCGCCTCGACCTTCCAGCTGATGATCCCGCGTCTGCTCGGTCGGGCGGTCGACCACACGCAGGTTGCGATGGAAGGCGGCCAGGCGGGACAGATCGCACAGGATGCGCTGCTGACCACGGCGCTGATGCTGCTCGGCGCCAGCGTTCTGCGTGGCATCTTCACGATGATCCAGAACTACTACAGCGAGAGCGTCGGCCACCACATGGGCTACGAGCTGCGTCTTGCCTGTTACGAGAAAATCCAGCGCCTTTCCTTCAGTTTTCATGACAGCGTCCACTCTGGCGATCTGATCACCGTCGGTCTGCTCGACCTTGAAGGCGTGCGCATGTATTTCTCGACGGCGCTGGTGCGCATGGTGCTGTTGGCCACGCTGATCGGTATCGGCGCCTACATGCTGCTTTCCACCGATGTCGTCCTCGGCTTGCTTGCCTTGAGCTTCGTGCCCTTCGTTGCCTGGCGTTCCTCGGTCACGCAGTTGCGGTTGCGCGCGACGTGGCTCGACCTGCAGGAGCGGCTGTCGGTGCTGACCCGGATCATGGAGGAAAATCTCGGTGGCATCCGCGTGGTCAGGGCCTTTGCCGCCCAGGCGCACGAGATGATGAAGTTCGAGGGCGCTTCCAAGAACGCCTTGACGCTCGCCCACCAACGCGTCGGCATCCGTGTCATCAATACCAGCGCCATGACCTTCTCCTTCTTCGCTGCCATGGGCCTCGTCCTCTGGGTTGGCGGTGGCAAGGTGATGGCTGGCGAGATGACGGTCGGTACGCTTACTTCGTTCCTGACCTTCATGACGATCCTGCAGATGCCTGTCCGCCAGCTCGGCCTGATGGTCAATGCTTTCGCCCGCGCCTCCACCTGCGGCACTCGGCTGTTCAACCTGCTCGACCTCGAAATTGCCGTGCGGGATGCCCCTGACGCCAGGGATCTGGCGCTGACCGATGGGACGCTGCGCTTCGAGAATGTAAGCTTCGCCTATCCGAGCTCACCGATGCACGAGGTCCTGAGCAACGTCTCCTTCGAGGCAAAGCGCGGCGAGACGATCGGCATCGTCGGGCCACCCGGCAGCGGTAAGTCGACGCTTGCCCATCTGATCCCGCGCTTCTACGACGTCACCAGGGGCAAGATCACCATTGATGGACAGGATATCCGCAAGGCGACGTTGCAGTCGCTTCGTCGTGCGATCGCCGTTGTCCAGCAGGACTCCTTCCTGTTCACAACCTCGATTGAAAACAACATCGCCTATGGCGACCCCTGGGCAAAGGAAAGCCGCATCGAGCGCGCGAGTGAAAGTGCCCAGCTGCACAACTACGTGCTCGGCCTGCCGACCGGCTACGGCACGGTCGTTGGAGAACGCGGTGTGTCGCTCTCGGGAGGACAGCGCCAGCGCCTGTCGATCGCCCGTGCCCTGATGTTGAAACCCGCCGTCATGGTCTTCGATGATTCAACGGCGGCAATCGATGCGGCCACCGAACAGCGCATTCGCTCCGCGATGCGCAAGTACGCGGCTGATCGCGTGACCATCATTGTTGCGCATCGCCTGAGCTCGCTGATGCATGCCGACCAGATCCTGTTCGTCGAGAACGGGCAAATCGTCGAACGCGGCACGCACGAGGAGTTGCTGGCCGCGGGCGGGCGCTACAAGGCGCTCTATGATCTGCAGGTACGGCCGGGCGATGAGGCGCTTAGCGCCTAGGGAGGAATGAAATGGCCGAGGAACTGGAAACCGAACGCTCCGACGTTCGCGAGGATGGGCGCCGACCGCCGCGCGCCGTCGTTGGCTCGCATCGCATTGAAGAGGAGATGTTCGGCAAGGCCTTCGATGGCAACATCATCAAGCGCATCTGGGCGTTCGTGCACCCATACCGCAGGCAGGTTCTGCTATCGGTCGCTGCCGTCCTGACGTTCACGGCCATGCAGCTGCTGATCCCGCTGATCATCCGCTACGCCATCGATCACGGCATGCAGCCGGGTGGAAGTCATCAGGCGCTGACCTTCGCGATGATCGCCTTTCTCGCCGCGATCCTCATCAACTACTGCGCCAGTTACTGGCAAGAGACGCTGGTGGGCAACGTCGCGGAAGAGGTGCTCTTCGACATCCGCAAGGCGATGTTTTCGCATCTCCAGCGGGTTTCGCTCTCCTTCATGGACAAGACCGAGGTCGGCCGTCTCATGTCCCGCCTGCAGGGCGACGTCAATTCGATGCAGGAGTTCCTGGAAACGTCGGTCCTGTCTGTCGGCGATATCACGCTTCTGTTCGGCATCGTCTTCGTCATGCTCTATCTCGACTTCAAGCTCGGTCTTCTGACGCTCTCGGTCCTGCCGATCCTGTTTGTCGTTCGCCTCTTCTGGCTGCCGCTGGCGCGCAAGTCCTTCATGGCGGCACATGAGACCAATTCCGTTGCCGCAGGGGCGCTGGCCGAGGCCATCCACGGCGTGCGCGCCGTCCAGAGCATGGATCGCCAGGGCGTCAATTTCACACTCTATGACGACAAGGCCAGGGCAAACCTGAAGGCACACCTGACGGCAGCGCGCTATGCCCAGGTGATGGTGCCGATCGTGGATTCCCTGACCGGCGTTGCCATGGCGCTTGTCATTGTCGTTGGCGGTGCACGCGTTCTCAATCAGGCGCTCGATGTCGGCGTGCTCGTCGCTTTCCTGTTTTACATCCAGCGCTTTTTCGATCCGATTCGCTCGCTGACGCTGCAATATTCGGTCATGCAGCGCGCCATGGCGTCCGGACAACGACTGACCGAGGTTCTTGATGTTCCCGTCGAAATCAGGGACGCGCCTGACGCAAAGGAGCTTTCCTCCGATATGGATGGCTCCGTCGAGTTTCGCGATGTGGTTTTCGGCTATCATCCCAAGCACCCGGTCCTGAAGCATGTAAGCTTCAAGGTGAACCCTGGCGAAACCGTTGCGCTTGTCGGGCCAACCGGCTCCGGCAAGTCGAGCTGCATGTCGCTGATCCATCGCTTCTACGATGTTCAGCAGGGACAGGTTTTGGTCGGCGGGCATGATGTGCGCGACCTGACACAGGATTCGCTCGGCAACCAGATCGCCATGGTTCTCCAGGAGCCGTTCCTGTTTACGGGCACGGTGTTCGAGAACATTCGCTATCACAAGGTGGAAGCGACACGCGAACAGGTCATTGAGGCGGCCAAGGCGGTCGGCGCTCATGACTTCATCATGCGCCTGCCGCAGGGCTATGACAGCATGCTCGGCGAGCGCGGTGGCAATCTCTCGCTCGGCCAGCGCCAGCTTTTGAGCTTTGCCCGTGCCCTGGTCGCCGATGCTAAAATCCTGGTGCTGGACGAGGCAACCGCCAATATCGACAGCTATACCGAGATGCTGATCCAGAAGGCGCTCGTCAAGCTGCTCGAAAACCGAACAGGGCTGGTCATCGCACACCGCCTCGCCACCATCAGAGAGGCGGACCGCATCATCGTCCTGCAGAATGGCGAGCTGATCGAAAGCGGTAACCACCAACAGCTGATGAAAAACCGCAAGCTCTATTCGCGGCTCTATAACCTGAACTACGCGTCCTTCGACGATATTCCGGATGCCGTGCTCGAAGAGACGACGGCGAACGGTTCAGCGACATAAATCTCGCCTTCCAAGCAACGTCACTATTCGAAGAGGAGGATCTTCCATGGATTACCGCAAGCTTGGCCATAGTGGAGCAATTGTAACCGCCTACTGCCTCGGCACCATGACGTTCGGTGCGGAGGCCGACGAAGCTTCCTCGCACAAACTGCTCGACGATTACTTCGCCTGGGGCGGAAACTTCATCGACACAGCCGACGTCTACAGTGCCGGCAAGTCGGAAGAGATCATCGGAAGCTGGCTGAAGGCGCGCCCGAGCGAGGCAAAGCAAGCCGTGATCGCGACCAAGGGACGGTTTCCGATGGGGTCAGGTCCGAACGACATCGGCCTTTCGCGCCGCCACCTGAACCAGGCGCTTGACGCCTCTCTTTTGCGGCTCGGCGTCGAGCATATCGATCTCTATCAGATGCATGCATGGGACGCACTGACCCCGATCGAGGAGACGCTGCGCTTCCTCGACGACGCCGTCTCTGCCGGAAAGATCGGCTACTACGGCTTCTCCAACTATGTCGGATGGCAGATCGCCAAGGCAGCCGAAATCGCCAAGGCCCGCGGCTACACTCGCCCGGTAACGCTGCAACCACAGTATAATCTGCTGGTGCGCGACATCGAGCTGGAAATCGTCGCGGCATGCCAGGATGCCGGCATGGGGCTACTGCCGTGGTCGCCGCTCGGCGGCGGCTGGCTGACGGGCAAATACCGGCGCGACCAGACGCCGACGGGCGCTACCCGCTTGGGGGAGAACCCGAGCCGCGGCATGGAATCTTACGCCCAGCGGAATGCGCAGGAGAGGACATGGGCGATCATCGAGACGGTAGAGGCGATCGCCAAGGCCCGTGGTGTCAGCATGGCACAGGTCGCCCTTGCCTGGACGGCAGCGCGACCAGCGGTAACATCCGTCATTCTCGGAGCGCGTACGAGCGAGCAGCTCGCAGACAATCTCGCTGCTGCAAAGCTTCTGCTTTCCGAAGAGGAAATGACGAAGCTTAGCGATGTCAGCCAGCCGCATGTGGCCGACTATCCCTATGGGGCTGGCGGCACAAACCAGCGCCATCGCAAGATCGAAGGCGGGCGGTAAGATTAGTGTGCGGCCGGAATTTTCCGGCCGCCTTATACTTCAGAGGCGCACGCCGCTCGCGTCGTCGAAGAGGTGCAGTTGCGATGGATCGACGGTCATGCCGACCGTTTCGCCTGCGCGTGCTGTACCGCGGCCCGTCTCGACGATCGTCAGCTCGGGGGTCGTCGCCGCCGTGACGAAGGTGGATGAGCCGGTGGATTCCACCACCGCGACAGGCACATCGAAGGTGCCCTGCCCGGGTGCGGTTACGCCGATATGCTCGGGACGAATGCCGGCAGTCACCTTGCGGCCTGGCTGGATCTGATGGTCGATCGCGATCTTGTGCTTCACGCTGCCGAGATCGATGGTCAGGCTGCTGCCGTCTTCGCCTGCTACCGCCGGGATGAAGTTCATGGCCGGTGAGCCGATGAAACCTGCAACGAACTTGTTGGCGGGCTTGTCGTAGAGATCGAGCGGCTTGCCTTGCTGCTCGATCACGCCCTCGCGCATGACGACCACATGGTCGGCCATTGTCATGGCCTCGATCTGGTCGTGGGTGACATAGACCGAGGTGGCATGCAGACGGTCGTGCAGCGCCCGGATTTCCTTGCGCATGTGAACACGCAGTGCGGCATCGAGGTTGGAGAGGGGCTCATCGAACAGGAATGCTTTCGGATGGCGGATGATGGCGCGGCTCATTGCAACGCGCTGGCGCTGGCCGCCGGAAAGCTCGCGCGGGTAACGCTTCAACAGATGCGACAAGCCAGTTGTAGCAGCGACCTCCTCCGCCGCCTTTTTGGCTTGCGCCTTGGCGACGCCGCGAATGCGCAGGCTGTAGGTCAGGTTCTCCTCGACGGTCATGTGCGGATAGAGCGCGTAGGACTGGAAGACCATGGCGACATCGCGCTTGCGCGGCGGCACGTTGTTCATCAACTCGCCGGCGATCTTCAACTCACCCTCAGAGATACTCTCAAGGCCTGCGAGCGAACGAAGCAGTGTGGACTTGCCACAGCCGGACGGACCGACGAGTGCAACAAAGGTGCCCTTTGCGATCGACAGGTTGATGTTCTTCAGGGCATGAAACGCGCCGTAGTGCTTGTTGACGCCGCTGAGCTCGATCTGATTGGTCATTTAAGGGCTCCAGAGGTGAGGCCGGATACGATGCGGCGCTGCAAGAGAACGAAGATGGCGAGGATCGGCGTCACATACATCGTGGCGTAGGCCATGATGTTGTTCCACTCGTTGGTGTTCGGTCCCATGAAGGAGTTGAGACCGACACTCGCCGGCTGAAGCTCGGCAGCCTGGATCATCGACTTCGAATAGACGAACTCACCGAATGCCTGCATGAAGATGAGGATGGCGCTGACGAGGATGCCATTGCGGGCAAGCGGCAGCACGATACTGAAGAAGGCACCGACGCGGCTGTTGCCGTCGACCAGCGCTGCTTCCTCGAGTTCCATCGGCACCGCCATGAAGGTGGCGCGCACCAGGACGACGAAGAAGGGCATGCTCTTGGCGGCGATCGCGATGATGACGGCAAGGCGCGGATAGTCGAGCATGCCCAGTTGCGAGAAGCCGACGAAGATCGGGGTCACCATCAACGATGCCGGCAGGACCTGCAGCATCAGGATCATGAACAGACCGATGTCGACCCAGACGTTGCGGTAGCGCGCCAGAACATAGGCGCAGCCGACGCCAAGAACGGTGATCAGGGTAACGGCGCCGACGGCGATGACCAGCGAGTTCCAGAGATACCGGCCCATGCCGCGGCTTTCCCAGACATAGCCGAAGGTTCCCCATTGCGGGTCGCCCGGCCAGAAGCTCGGGGGCGTTGCGAACATCTCGGACCCGCCCTTGAGGGCCGTGATGTACATCCAGTAGAGCGGGAACAGATAGATCGCCGCCATGAGGATGGCGATCACGAGCATAATTCGATTGCGTGTCGTATCGCTCATCCGCGCACCTCATGACGTGTGGAGCGGACATAGACGACCGAGGCGAACATGACGAAGATGATCATGATGACGGAGATGGTCGCGCCCTTGGCGAAATCATACTGGCGGAAGGACAGGTCCCAGGCCCAGTACTGCGTGACGTTGGACGAGTTGTTCGGGCCGCCCGAGGTGATGGCGGCAAAGAGATCGAACTGCTGCAGCGTGAAGATCAGCCCAAGTGCGATGATGGCGCCGATCGTGGAACGCATCATCGGCAGCGTGATCGTCCAGAAGCGTTGCCAGGCATTGGCACCGTCGAGTTCGGCGGCTTCATAGAGGTCACCGGGGATGCCGGACAGGCCGACCGACAGCAGGATCATGTTGAAGGCGGTTCCCAGCCAGACATTGGCGATGATGACCGCATAGAGCGAAAAATGCGGATCGGAGCGCCAGAAGATGTTGCTACTAATGATGCCGCTCTCCTTCAGGATGAAGTTGAGGACGCCGAAATCGCCCGAGAGAATCCAGTTCCAGATCGCTCCGACGACAAGGCCGGGCATGACCCAGGAGACGAGAAACAGGCCGCGCAGCCACGAGGCGCCGGGGAAATTGACCCAGAAGAACAGCGCCAGGCCAAATCCGATCAGAAACTGACCTGCGATCGAGCCGACGACGAAGATCACCGTATTGCCGAGGATCGGCCAGGTTTCCGGCTGGGCAAAGAGATCGGTATAGTTCTTGAAGCCGACGAAGGGGCGCGAGAAGGTTCCGAGGCTGAACATGTCAACCTCCTGGAAGCTCATCACCACATTGTAGATGAGCGGCAGTCCCGCCATCAGGAACAGGAAGGCCAGCGGAAAGGCGACCAGGGTGATGTCGAAGCCGCGGCCGTCTCTGACGCTTGAAAGAATCCGTTTCATCGATCCTCCAATACTCCGAACGGGGCTGCCTGAAGCTTGCGCTGCAAGACAGCCCCTGCCGGGAGGAAATGGTAGGGACGGCCCGAAAGCCATCCGGTTATGCAGAGTGGATTAGCCGAGCACAGCCTTGATCTTGTCGGCAGCCTGATCGAGCGCGTCCTTCGGGCTCATCTGGCCGGTCAGGGCAGCCTGGATCGCGTCCTGGATCGCCTTGGAGATCTTCGGCCATTGCGGATTCGGGCCGCGAGGCTTGGCGTACTTCAGCTGTTCGATGAAGACCTTCAGCGCCTCATCCTTGAGCTTCTCGCCGGTTTCCGGGATGGTGATGTCGGAACGGGCCGGAAGCTGGCCGTAGTTCTTGAACATCTTGTCGTCCTTCGAGGCAAAGAACTCCAGTGCCTTGAAGGCTTCGGCCGGATGCTTCGTGCTGGAGAAAATAGCCCAGTTGAAGTCGCCCATTGCCGAGGAACGCTCAGCGCCTTCCTTCGGAACCGGAAGCAGGGCAACGCCCCAGTCGAACTTCGCCTCCTTGGTCATGCGGTCGAGTTCCCAAGGACCGGAGATCGCCATCGCGGCATTGCCGGAGTTGAAGGTGCCGGTCGAATCCCACTGGCCGCGCGTCAAGGTGTCCGGAGAAGCAAGCTTCTCGTCCATGATCGTCTTCCAGGTTTCAAGCGCCTTGACCGCGCCTTCGGCATTGATGTTCTGATAACCGCCGCCCGCCATCTGGGCCCAGGGAAGGAACTGGAAGGTGCCTTCCTCGTTTGCCTTGGCCGAGAAGGCGAGACCATAGACGTTCTTTGCGGGGTCGGTCAGCTTGCGGGCATCCTCGACAAGCTCGTCCCAGGTCTGCGGCGGCTTGTTCGGGTCGAGGCCCTTCGCCTTGAACATGTCCTTGTTGTAGTAGAGCGCGATCGTGTTGGTCGCCTTCGGCACGCCGTAGTACTTGCCGTCCCATTCGACGGACTTCAGCGGACCTGGGAAGTAGTTTTCCGGCTTGATGACCGATGATCCCTTGATCATGTCGGTAATGTCGAGGAAGGCCCCGCGCGAAGAGAACATCGCGTGCTCGGGGTTGTCGACGGCGATGATGTCAGGGGCCTGGCCGGTGGCATAGGCGCGCATGGCCTCGGTGACGACATCATCGAACTGGATCAGACGATATTCGATCTTGATGCCATTGTTCTGGGCGTTGAATTCCTTGACGAGGTTCGGCGCCGGCTGGATGTCCTTGTCCAGCGACCAGAGGGTCAAGGTGACGTCTTCGGCCTTGGCGGCCAGGCCGAAGAGAGAAACGCCTGCGAGCGCCAAGGCGCCGATCATTGCAAACTTGCGGATACCCATAGTTCTCCTCCTTTGTGGTTATCCTGTCGGAAGCCGGCGATTCCTCCTCGCCGGCCGCGATGTCATCAAACCGGATCGACGACGAAATCGGCGCCCCGGGCATGCTTGAGATGGTTGAGCGCATAAACCTGACCGGTCATTTCCAGCGCGTCGCGATAAACCGGGTCGTGCCAGCCTTCGATATCGATCGAACCGGACCAGCCGGCAAGCCGCAATTCGGAAATGATGTCCGTCCAGTTGCTGTCGCCGAAGCCCGGCGTACGCATGAAGACAAACTTCTCCTTGCCGAAAATGCCATGTTCCTTGATGACGTCCCAGCGGATCGTCGCGTCCTTGCCGTGCACGTGGAAGATCTTCTTGGCCCACTTGCGGATCTGCGGCAGCGGCTCGATCAGATAGACCATCTGATGGCAGGGCTCCCACTCAAGGCCGATATGATCGTCCGGCGTTTCGTTGAAGATCAGTTCCCAGGCATCCGGGTTGTGCGCGATGTTCCAGTCGCCGGTCGCCCAGTTGCCGTCCATGGCGCAGTTTTCGAACGCGATCTTGACGCCCTTGTCGGCGGCGCGCTTTGAAAGCTCGCTCCAGATTTCCTTGTAGCGCGGCAGGCTGTCGGTCAGCGGCTTGTTGCGGATTCGACCGGTAAAGCCGGCAACGCAGGTTGCGCCGAAATGGTGAGCATTGTCGATGCAATCCTTCCAGCCCTGCAGCGTCTGCAGGTCGATGTCGGTCGTTTCCAGCGGATTGCCGAACATGCCGAGCGTCGAGATCGTGATGTCACGGTCACCGATGGCGTCGCGTGAGCGTTTGCCGAGTTCGGCCAGATTCTGGCCGTTGGTCGTCTGCCAGAAGAAGGGTTCGAAGCTTTCAAAGCCCATATCGGCAATCTGGCCGATGCGCTTGTCGGCGCCGCCCTTGGAGGCGCTGACCATGGTGCCGATACGAATGGACTTGGCGGGGTTGCTCACAATCGCTTTTCCTTATGCTGAAATTTCGATGCGCTTGCCGGTCTTGGCGCTTTCGATCGCGCCGAAGACCATGGCGAGGCTTCTGATATTGTCGGAGCTTGCGGTTTCGGGCCGCTTGCCTGTCTTGATCGCCTCGACGAAGCTTGCAATGACGCTGGCATGGCCGTGCGTTTCTTCTTCGTGCGCGGGCTCGGGAACGTTTACGGGCGTAAAGCCGTGCAGGAGGCCGGGATCCTTGCCGGCGACAGCTGCATTGAATGTATCGCCGCCATCCCAGGTCAGCATGCCCTTCGAGCCGACGAGACGCCATTCGCTTTCCCAGCTCGTGCGCTCACCTTCAGCGCACCAGGAGCCGCGATAGGTGAAGACGACGTCGTCGGAAAATTCGAAGGTGGCATTGGCGGATGCGCCGTGCTTGTACCAGGATCCGGTCGGATTGCGTTCGACGCAATAGACGGCAAGCGGCTTCTTGTCAGCGACATAGCGTGCTGCGTCGAAGGTATGGATAGCCATGTCGAGCAGAAGCACATTGTCCATCTCCTCGCGAAAACCGCCGAAATGCGGGCCGAGGAAGAAGTCGCAATGGATGGCGGTCAGGTCACCGATCGCCCCGCTCTCGACGAAGCGGCGCATGCGGCGGACACCGGAGATGAAGCGGCGGTTCTGGATGATGGCGTGGATCTTGCCGGTCTCGGCGGCGAGATCGATCAGCGCGGCTCCTTCTGCAAGCGAGGTCGCCATCGGCTTTTCGCTGAGAACATGGCAACCTCCCTTCAGCGCCGTCGAGACGACATTGAAACGGGCTGTCGGTATGACGACGTCGAATACGATGTCGGCCTTGGTCCTGGCGATGACGTCGGCAAGATCGTTGCCGATGACAGCGCCCTCAAGACCGAACTCGGCGGCAAGTGCTTCAGCGGCTGCCGGATTGACATCGACGAGGCCCTTGACCTCGATCGCGGCTGCAAGAGCCGGGGTTTCCTTGATGGCGCGCAACCAGCCTTTGGACATGGCTCCGCACCCGCATAGAACGGCATTCAAAATCACGATTTCCTCCGGTGGATCGTTTCCGGTTTTCCTCCCGAAACGCATCCCGTAAACGTTTACGATACTAAGCGGAAACGTTTCTTGGTGTCAATAGTGGTTCAAACAGTGCGAAATGCTGCGGAAAACACCTGCAAACCTAGGGCTTTAGATAAATACGTGCTGCACCGCAGCACGGAAAAAATCTGACTGATCTCGCCGCGGTAAATGGCTTCGGACCTGCGCGTGTCCGGCCCGCCCGTTCCCGATGCCAGCGACCAGAGAGGCCGCCTAAAGCACGGCTTTGGCTTCGTCCATTGTATAAGTTCGATCTGCGCTGTTGACGGAGCGGTACGCGGGCAGCGTCACTAAGGCGAGAGGGATGGCGTTCGGAAACAATTCCCCAAGGCTCTGCTCTCGCGCTACTCAACGACTGTCCTTAGGTTCTGAATACGTTGCTTGACGGTATTGTTGGAGATATCACCCTTCTGCAGCATGGCGCACTTCCACGCCTCAACGTCCTTTGCCGTGAGAGTTGCTACGGTGGGACCCTTCCGTGCAAGGCCCCACGGTCGCCCGCAGAGATGCGCTCTTGCAAGGAGAGCCAAGAGCGCCAGACGCTTTCCTCTCCAGGCTCAGCAGTCTGCCGTTCGACAAGACGACGACAGGCCAGCCCCGCAAGGCCCCACGATATCCTTGAAGGCCAGCGGCTGCGGTTCTTCGCGTAGCGCCCTGAACTCTCTATCCTTCTGAAAGTCCATTTCCCCGCACAGGCGTTTGGCCTCTCTTGGGTCCTTAGTTCGGAGGGAAATCGAGTAGCGCTCTTTACCAATCTTGGCGATCAGGTCTTTGGGAACTCGCTTGACGCAGTAGTAGACGCCCTTCGGGCCTTTGGTCGGATTCGTGATCAAATGCACCATGTACGTCACCCGTGTACACGACTCGGGTCTCAGGTAGCCCTTGATATAACTTAGGTTTTTGAAACGTAAGGGAGAAGAATGGTGGGCGATGAGAGACTCGAACTCCCGACATCCTCGGTGTAAACGAGGCGCTCTACCAACTGAGCTAATCGCCCTCGCGAAATCGGTCCCGTTTGGTCCGCCGCGTCGGTGGCCGTGATTTATGCGGATCGCGGGGAAACCGCAAGAGCGTTTGTGAAGATTTTTTTATTTTTTCGGAAGGGATTTGCAGGGCTCGAACCACTAGGGGCCAACCAAGCCGATGCGCGGTGGCAAAAACCGCCTGCACTGGGAAGCGATGAGCAGGGCCTTCCGACCACGCTGGAGACTATGCCTCCAGCGAAAAGGCGTCGCTCTCGCCCGGGACGAGCTCAAGGGGCCAGATCGTGTTGCGGGCACCCCTGGGATAATGCTCTGCGTAAGCCGGCATCGTCGCGAGCAAGGTCTCGGCGAGCTCGACGCCGAGATCGCGCAGTGACATGCGGAAGCAGGTTAGCGATGGCTGCAGAAATTTTCCGCGAGGTTCCTCACGAAAGCCGATAACCGCCAGATCTCGACCAGGAACGATGCCCGCCTCGTTCATACGCCGGTAGAGACCAATCGCCATCAACTCGTAGATCAGAATGATGGCCGTCGGCTTGCTGTTGAGCCGTAGCATCTCATGACCGGCCTGATAGCCGCCCTGCTCGCTCGATTTGACGCGGATTACCAGCGACGGATCATAGGCTATTCCGTGGCGCTCCAGTGATTGGCGATAGGCATCGACGAAAATATAGCCGAGGTTGATGTCATTGGATGGCGCCGCGATCGCGATACGGCGATGTCCCTTCGACACGAGACGATCGACAGCGCAGGCTGCAACGCCCTCGAAGTCCAGATCGATCCAGGGGTGGCTTCCGCCGGACGTGCTGCGGCCAAGCGCGACGAAGGGTATCTTGGCCTTCACCAGAAGATCGATGCGCTTGTCGACCCGCTGCGTCGCCGAGATGATCATCGCATCGACGATGCGTCGCGCGACCATGCGCTTGAGGTATTCATGCGGATCCTCGTCGTTTGGGCACGGCAACATCAACAGATCAAGTTTGTGACGGGACAGGACACTCTGCAGGCCACCAGTAACGCCGAGGAAGAAGTTGTCGCTGTTTTCGACCGTTTCCTTGCTGGACTCGATCATCAGGCCGATGACATTGGTCGTGCCCTGTCGGAGGCTCCGGCCGGACTGGTTTGCCACATAACCCAGCTCCTCTGCCGCCGCGAGCACGCGCTTGCGGGTTTCCTCGTTGACGTCGGGCCTGTCGTTCAGCGCACGCGAAACGGTCCCGATCGAAATGTCGAGATGCTTGGCGAGTTGGCGAATTCCCTTCATTTGCGACAATCTTCCTCCCGGATTGAACGCGGCAGGTCCCTATCTGCCACACAAAAACGTTTCCGGAAAGCGCGATTGCAACCGCAGCCGTAGCGTCAATTCTTGCTCAGGCAGCGGTCGACAGAGTTACTATCGCTGCCAAAGCGCCGGCGGCGGCTCCGACGGATTTCGCTATGGCGTCGGGCATTCGCGCATGTCGTGACGGCGACAGCAGTTGAAGTAATTCCGAAAGGCCGGCGCCGACAATGCATCTGATCGTAATCAGCATCGGAGACTGCGAATAGCCAAGCACAAAGAAGAAGGCCATCGCCGCGAAGCGAGGCTCCGGTCGAGATTGACATGCGTGATCGTTCGCGGACGCAGCCATATGGGAGCGATCGTCACGAAGAGGCACCTTGCAAACACCTGCAAACGATGACGAGCTAGTAGGCGTTGCGGCGGCCGATCACAGTGCCAATCGTCATGAAGACTATTTTCAGATCGAGCCACAGCGACCAGTTATTGATGTACCAGATGTCGTGGCGAACGCGGTCAGCCATGCGATCCACGGTCGGGGTTTCCCCTCGGCATCCGTTGATCTGGGCCCAGCCTGTCAGGCCTGGCTTGACGTGGCGACGGGATGCGTATTGGGCAATAAGCGCTCCGTAGAGATCATCGTGCACCAACGCATGCGGACGCGGGCCAACCACAGACATGTCACCTCTAAGAACGTTCCAGAACTGCGGCAGTTCATCCAGGCTTGTTGATCGAATAAAGCCGCCAACTCGGGTGACGCGAGGATCATTGCGTGTTGCCTGGCGCACGTCACCGGCATTTTCCATGACAGACATGCTACGAAACTTGAGGATCCGGAATGTCCGTCCGTTATATCCTTTTCGAGACTGCGCAAAGAAAATCGGTCCGGGACTGTCGAGCCTGATGGCGACGGCAACCGCAGCGCAGATCGGGAACATGACCACCAGCGCGGCTATCGAGAAGGCGATATCGAACGCTCTCTTCAGCCCGCGTTCGTAAAGCTCGAGCGGTGGGCGATGGGTCTGAAATACGCGCCGTTCTCCGACAGTCTGCGCGAAGCCCTCGACGACATCACCGACCACTCCGCCGAACATGACGTTTACCGGCACACAGAACTGGCGCAGGGTGTTCAGACACTCCTCGAGCGCCCGCAAATTGCCGTAGTCACTCCAGGCAACCAAGACCTCATCGACGTCGCCTATGCCGCTCTTCACATAAGCGTCGCTCGTAGAGGCCAGCGAATGATCACCCTCGGAAATTCGCATCGTATGCTCAACGGAGAGACCGCTGAGTGCGGCACGTTGAACAACCGGTTCCGTCGACATCGCGCCTGGGCATACAAGCAGGACCCGACGGCTGGGGAACGCCGCGCGCGCCATCGCCCTGTTAAGGTAGCGATACCAGAACAAGCGCAAAGCCGTCAGTCCGCTTAAAGAGAGGGCCGCACTTGTGACGATTGCGCCCAGCGATATCGTCATGTCGATCTTGAGGAACAGGATGACGGCGAAAAGGAAGAACAGGGCGGCCGGGAGGAACGCGACGATCAGCAACAATTGGCGACGGAAGGAGAACATTTCGCTTGGTCGATAAGCGTGGACGCTGAACATCGCCAGTACGAAAATCGTTGCCACAAGCAAACCGATCCCGATGTAGCGTGACGGGTCAGCCAGGGTGCCGTAGGTAATCTGCTCATAGAACAAATGCCCTGCGGCGCTCGCCGCAAGGAGGACGACAAAATCGAACGCCGCTGCGATGCAGGTAATCGCGATGCTGTGGAAGCCGAACCATTTCCGGTCGCTCTTGACCGAAAGATGCGGGCCCCAGCTCTGTTCGACTGGAATGGTCATGAAGCACACCCTCAACCCTGCCGTATAGTTAGCATGGGTTAAACGTGCCCAACAATTATCCTCGAATACGCCTTATTGCGTAACGTTGAGACAATGCCTGAATATATTTCGAATCATGGAAAGTATAGTTTTGGAATACGCAGCATAGATTGTATTTTCTTGATGGGTTTCTATTAATTTGTATTCGCGCAAGGTCTCTGATCCTGATCTGTTCTTTGGATCCGCCCACTTTCGCGTGTCGTTATCTCAGATCGGCGCTACATGCGCCGGATTCGTCGCCGACCTGCGCCATATTTGCCGAGCGGAAGCCAGGTCGTTGGTGCGATTTGCGCGCCGGAACCGCGCTTCCTGCCCTACCATGTAACCGGGATCGCTGTCGAACCTGAAAACATTGAGTTTTTCGGGAAAACCGCTGGACTCGGCTATCTCGGTACGTCCAGCTTGTTGACTGCGAACTGATAGTTGTTGCCGGTGCCCGCTCGGGTGACCACCAGCTTGCGTGTCCTTGTTGTGATACGAGCAAAATTCCCGTCCGTCGTGATCGACCGCGCGATCGAAATCTTGGCGGAGTCTATTCCCGGGAACTTTTCCGGGCATGCCTTGCCACCGATGCCATACATGCGCGTGCCGCCTTTTTCGTAACGTTGCAAAATGGGCCGGCCGCCCGGATCGGCAAGAACCTTGCAGCCTGGCGCATTTGGTACCGGAACCATCCGATACCAGGGGCTGTCACCGAAAGCGCTGAGCACGGATAATGACAGCAGGGCGGAGGCGACAAGAGATAGTCTCAGCATGGCCCGGATCCTTCGTTGCCAACCCTGCAAAGGTATATTAGCAAACACTGATCGACAAGATTCATCCGGGTTTCGGAAGAGACCCTGGGGCCTTGCAGGTGTCCCTACCCCTTCACGGCGCCAGCGGTCATTGAGCCGGAAATCTGCCTGTACATGACGAGACCGAGCACCGCAGGCGGCAGCGCGCCGAGCATCATGACGGCCGATGCGGTTCCCCACTGCACCCCGCCTCCGCTGGCGGCAAAGAAGAAGGAGGCGCCGACGGTCATTGGAACGGCCTGGCTGGTTGTCAGCATGAGGCCAAACAGGAACTCGTTCCAGGCGGTGATGAAGCCGAAGATGAAGGTGGTCACCAATGCCGGCCTGACGACGGGCCGGATGATCATCAGCATTACTTGCCAGGAGCTGGCACCATCCACCTTCGCTGCTTCGTCAAGTTCCAGGGGCACGTCGGAAATGGCATTGACCATGATGACGAGCGCAAGTGGAGTATTGACAATCGTCAAGATCAGGCCCAGCCCAAGCCGCGTATCCAAAAGACCAAGCCATTGATACATCATATAAAGCGGGATCGCGAAAATGATCAGTGGCACGGCCCGCAGGTTTATGATGACAGGCAACAGGGTGCGCTTGCCCGCCTCGCTTCGAGCAATGGCATAGGCCGCCGGGAAGGCCAGAAGGATCGCAAGGCTCGTTCCGATGAGCGAGGCAATCGTACTGTTGAAGAGATACGAGTAAATATTGAACCGATCCGTGTGGGTCAGAACCCGAAGGTAGTTCTCAAGTGTCGGCTGGCTTATCCAGAGACCGGGATTGATTGACAGTTCACTCGCGCTCTTCAACGAGGTGACGAGTGTAACGATGACCGGAAAGTTCATTGCGAGCGTAGCAATTGCAAAGACGAGCCAACGAGCAGTGTTCAGCATCGCTATGTCCTCCTGCGACCGGCAAGCCAGTTGAGACCATAGAGCACCGCAAGCGAGGCGACGAACAACATGACGGATGCCGCAACCGCCTTGCCGATGGCGCCCTCCTTGAAAAAGGCCTGGTAGATGTAGATCGAAAGCGATGTCGTTGATCCGCCGGCGCCACTGCCGGTCAGCGCATAAACGTTGTCGAACACGCGAAAACCGTCGATGAAGCGGATGAAGAAGGCGATGACGAGTGTGGGAAGCATCAGCGGCAGTTCGATCCACCACAGGATCTTGAACCAGGGGGCGCCGTCGAGCGCGGCCGCTTCCCGCACATCGAGAGGTATCGCAACGTAGGCCATATAAAAGAGCAGAAAGGCAAACGGCGTCCACTGCAGCGTTTCGACGACGATCAGCGTGCGAAAGGCATTATTGATGTCGAGGAAGGCCGGGCTGTCACCGAACCACAGGAAAAGATAGTAGGGCACCGGCCCGGCAAACTCATGCAGCACAAGCCGATACATCAGGCCGATCATTGCGGGAGCGACCATCAATGGCAGCATCAACGGCGCCATCAGAAACGATCGCTTCGCAAGCAGTGGCGCAAGGAAGATCGCAAGGAACAGGCCGATCAGGCATTCGGCAAGCGCGGTCAGGATGCCAAAGCGCATCGAGAAAGATACAGCCTGCCAGAACTCTCGGTCTACCAGCACTGATGCGTAGTTGCCAAGCCCGCTGAGGCTCGGACTGCGCAGGTTCTCGAAGCTGACGGTAGAGACCGAGTAGATGAGGTTGACGAGCGCAGGAAAGCCCAGAAAGAGAAGCAGGAATGCCACAAGCGGTGCGAGATAAGCTCTGCCTTCGGCACGTTTTACAATAGCCATTATGGTCCGCCGGGTGTGCCGGCGCCAGGCGAAACCTGACGCCGGGTTCGTCCTACTTCTTCAGGAGATCCTGCATGCCCGTCTTCACATGGGCAAGCGCGTCGTCGAGGCCCTGTTGGCCCGCCCAGTAGCCCGTGAACTCCTTTGCCTGAAGTTCATAGACCGACAAGGCATTGGCGGAGGTGGCGCCGTTCATCACATAGCCATACTTGCTCGCGAACTCGCCGAGTTTGACGAGATCAGGACGCTCGCTGGCAACCTTGGCGACGACTTCGGGCGAAAGGGCCGGAGAACCACCGCTTTTGGCATAGAGAAGTGCCGCATCCTCGCTTGCCAGCCATTTCAGGAACTTGGTCGCACCTTCCTTGTTCTTGGCATTCTTGTTAAGGCCAAGCCCGAGGCCGTGGATGTGGTCCGCGCGGCCGTCAGGGCCAGCGGGCGGCGCGACGATGCCGGTCACTCCGGCAACGGCCGGCGACTTTTCAGCGTTGGTCAGATCGGCCGCTGCTGCATTCCATTGCAGCGCAGTTGCAGCCTGGCCCGAGCCATAGGCGGCATTGGTCTCGGCGTACTCGTAGCTCAGCGAATCCTTCGGGGAAGCGCCTGCATCATAGAGCTTCTTGTAGAGCTCGAGGCCGGTTTTGTACGCATCGGAATCGACCGTGATCTTGCCGTCCTTGTCCATCCAGTTGCCGCCGTAGGAGCGTGGCAGGGATTGGAAGACCATCATGTTGAAAAGCAGGTTCTTCATCTGCAGGACAGTGCCGTAGCGCACGGGACTTGCCGAATTCGCCTGCTTGCTGAAATAGAGCGCAGTTGCTGCCCAATCGTCCCAGGTCCAGCTGTCGGGATCCTTCGGCTGGAGTTCCTTGCCGAGGTACTTCTGGGCGATTTCCCCGTAGGCCTTCTTGGCCGCCTCGTCCTTCATCAGGGCGTCGATGAGATCCTTGCGGTAGTACATGAAGTGCAGGGAGAGGTCTGTCGGCACGCCATACTGCTTGCCATCGAACTGCATCGTCTTGAGGACAGATTCACCAAACACCTTTGCGGCGTCCGAACCCAGTTCTACAGGCTCCATGTAAGGCGCGTAACGGCCAATCGAATAAGTGGCAACCAGATTGACGTCGAAAGCATCGGAGCCGGCGGCCATGTCGGCCTGCAGCTTGTCGAAGAAGCCATCGCGGTTGAAGAACAGCAACTGCACCTTGTCGGCGTCGCTGATGCCGGCCTTAGCATTGTAGGCTTCGACCGTAGCTCTGAGCGCGTTTTCCTCCGAGCCGCCTGGCCAGCCGAGCACGGTTACAGTCGCGTTTGCCAGACCCGGCAGTGCGACGCTCGCAAGGAGCGAAGCCAGTGCCGGAAGAGACCTGGTTATGGATTTCATCGTCGTTCCCTTTCTTTTATCAGGTTTCATGCCATTCGCCCGCCGCTACCTGCCCTCACCAGCAAGATCTGCAGCGCCAATGATACCGGCGCGGCGGCCGAGCTTTGCAGCCACCAGACGCGGAGTGAGCCGAGGTGACATGCCAGACAGATGGCTGCGCATCAGATCGAGATAGCCTTCCGCCAGGCCGATGCCGCCGCCGATCACGATCACATCGGGATCGAACATCAGCTGGATATCCCGGCAGAGCGTCGCGGCGCGATTGGCCGAAAGGGACATGATATCGGCTGCCCAAGTTTCACCGTTGCGCGCGCGCTCAAAAACCTCGACGGCGTCGATCGGGTGGCTGGTCTTCAGGGCCTCGCTCGCAATCCATCTGCCGGACGTCTGATCTTCGAAGGGAGCCTGTCCCTGCGATGGTGACCGGATCAGGCCAAAGTGGCCGGCAAGCCCCGACAGCGGCTTGCCGTTGATGACAACCCCTCCTCCGATACCGGTCGAGATCGTCAAAAAGACCAGATCATCACCTGACCCCGCCCCGAACTTGTATTCGCCCCAGGCTGCAGCCTGCGCATCGTTTACGGCAAAAGCAGGCTTGCCAAACAGTGCAGCAACGCGATCGACCAGAGGGTAGCGATCAGGAATGGAAAGCGTTGCCGGATTGAGCGCCGACCAGGCACCGCCTTCGATAAAGCCGGTCACTGCAATCCCGATCCGTTCGTACTGGTTCCGCCAGTTTGCCGTGCTCTCGGCCACCTTTAAAAGCCAGGCGTCCGGTCCAGCGTCGCGCGCGGTCGGAACGACGATCTCTTCCAGAACGGTACTGCCGCTGACGAGTGCTGCCATCGTCTTGGTGCCGCCAATGTCGATGGAGAGGACGGTTTCGCGGTTTGCGCTATTATAGGCCTTGGCGATCGCCTCATTGAACCATGAGGTCACATGCTCGGTGCGGGTAATGGCAGAACCAACGACGACCGCAAGCGCCCCCGCTTGCGCGGCCGCCAGAGCCTGCTCCGGCGAACGGATGCGACCTTCGGCGATGACATAGGGCGTGAGCTGTCGCATCGCCGCGATGAGCTCAATGTCCGGGTCCACGGGTTCCGGTCCGCCAACATAGCCCGAGAGTGTCGTGCCAACGAAATCGACGCCTGCGGCAAGGGCCCGCTTGGCGTCATCGAGAGAGGAGCAGTCCGCCATCGTCAGCTTGCCCCTCGCCTTGATGATGCGGACCAGTTCCTCCACCGAAGCCGGGCGAGGCCGATCCGTCGCGTCGAAGGCGATGACGTCGGCACCAGCATCGGCAAGCGCATCGGCGTCGGAGACGAAAGGTGTAATGCGGACCGGACTGTCTGGAAGATCCCTCTTGACGATGCCGACAATCGGAGCGGAAACGACGGGACGAACAGCTTTCACATAGGCAACCGACTCGATCCTCAGTGCCTTGGCACCGGCGTTCAGTGCCGCTTTCGCAAAGCCAGCGACGAAATCGGCACGATCCATCGGCCCGCCGGGAACCGGCTGGCAGGATACGATAAGGCTATTCCTGATGTCTTCCCGTTGCACTCGTGACACTCCATTTCGGTATCACGATAAAAGGAAAATACCAGATTACAACCAGTTTGTATCTGGTCTTATCGCTGCAGTTCGAAGACGAAGTCGTAGACGTCCCCTTTGTAGCGTGTCTCGCAGTACTCCACGATCTGCTCGTCAGGCAGGAAGCAGCGTCTTTCGGTCATCAAGAGTGGTGCGCCGACCTCGCAATGAAGATGGCGCGCATCTTCGCTGGTTGCTGCTCTCGAACGCATGCGCTGGATTGCCCGTTGCGGCATGAAGCCACGCGCCTCAAGCGCTTCGTATAGTGAATCCCGGACCAGATCGGGCGAGGGAAGAAAGCGCGTCGGCACGGTTGACGTTTCGACCGCGATAGGTGCGCCATCGGCTGTGCGGACGCGTTTCATGCGGATCACATTTGCATTGGCCGACAGCCCGAGCGCCATCATCTCCGTCGGCGAAGGTCGGCTTATGTGCTTGGAAATCCATACACATCCGGCCACCATGCCGCGAGCGCGAATGTCTTCCGAAAAACTCGTCAAGGTCGACATCGACTTCTCGACGCGCGATCCGACCTCCGTCTTGAAGCCGTGTCGGCGATTGAGAAGGCCCTCTTCCTCAAGCAATGCCAAGGCTTTGCGAACCGTCACACGTGAGAGGGACAGGCTCTCGGCAAGAACCCGCTCTCCCGGCAGAACGGCGCCGGCCTTCACGGCATTGGAGCGAATGGCAGCTTCAAGGGCCGATTTGAGCCGCTTGTAAAGCGGCACATCGGGCGCCGTCAGGCTCAGTTCCTTGCTGACGAGTTCGATCAAGCTCATATCTGGCATGCCTGTCCCCGTAACAGATCGATTGCCAAAAAGATTCTTGGAAATCGCCATCTGGAGCTATACTGGTATTATGCCGGTCATGCAATTGCTCTCGAATTGCATGATGGCGCTGCACCTCTTAAGGTTCTTCGGAAGCCCCGCCTGAGGGCAGAAGGGTGATGATTGCGACCGGCGCCCGTTGCTGCGGCGGATCGCCCGGCTATTGACCGTCCTGACGCAGTGGCTCGAAAATAGCTTGTCTCTGCCAGTCCATATACGCGAATGGCGAACGAGGCAGGTGCGCAGAAGCTTACAATGACAGCGCGGCTAATGATCTATGCCGTCAGGCGGCGGGCAGAGAGCACCTGTCGGCGCTCCCACCATACAAGCATGAGGCTGGAGGCGACGATGAGGACTGCGCCTGCCACGACATTGACGGTCGGGACTTCCGACCAGATCAGATAACCGTAGAGAAAAGCCCAGACGAGGCCGCTATATTCCATCGGCGCAAGCGTTGATGCCGGGGCATGGCGGAAGCCCTCATAGAGCAGATACTGGCCGGCTGCAGCGACAATGCCGAGACCGATCATCAATGCCCAACCGAAAAGATCCGGCGTCTTCCACAGCCATGGCAGCATCGCGCCGCAGGCGACAACGAACAGGAAGCTTGTTGCCATCATCTGGTTCAGCGTGCTTTCGGTGCGGCTGACAAGACGAACGAGGACGGTGCTCCACGCCCAGCAGAAGCCTGCGAAGATGACCATCCCCGCCGGCACGAGACTTGGCGCTTCTGCCGGATTGGCGGCAAGCAGCACGCCGGCGAACCCGCCGATGCACGCGAGCCAGCGCATCGGCCCGACGTTTTCCTTGAGAATGAGGATCGACAGCACCACGACCATGATGGGTGCTGAGAAATACATCGTCGTGATCTCGGCGAGACCGAGATGGCGTGCAGCCGTATAATAGGCCATCCATGCCGAAAGCATGAGCCCCGCCCGCAACAGCAGCGATTTCCGGTGCGGGCTCTTGAGTATTGACGGATGCCGCAGCCGGCGGACCATGATGCCGGCGATAACAACAATCATGATGCTGCGCATGAAGAGGATCTGCGGAACAGCGTAGTCCGCCACGAGCCACTTCACGACTGCGTCCTGGATGGCAAAAAGTGAATAGCCCGAACATGCGAGCGCAATTCCGACGAGCGGGCTCGGGGCGTGGTCAGGGGATCGTTGGAGCATTGGCCTGCGGCGGGAGTTACGTCTTGTGCGTGACGCCTATCAAGAAGCTCGCCTCGTGACAATCGCAAGAAATCGTAATGCAAAGCTGCGTCGGCCTATGCGGTCGTGGCCCTTCCTGGATACACAACGCGCTGCCTGATGTAGGAAGAACGTCGCATCGGGCCTTGCCTCGCGGGCGCAACTGCGGTGTATCATGCGCCGTCTGACGCAAGGCAGAAGGGTGCGTGTGATGAATGAAGGCAAGTCGGCGCTTTACTTGGCGGCGTCGTGGGCATTATGGCCCGCACTTTTTGCGGCTGGATTGATCGGGGCGGGTTGGGCTTTTCACACAGAGGCACCGCTGTTGTGGTTCAACGTCGTCTATCTGACGATCGTGGCCGCGATCGCAGGGTTCGAGCGGCTGATGCCTTATGAACAGGAATGGCTGAAGCATGATGGCGAAACATTCAACGACATCGCACATACGCTGCTGACAAAGGGGGGCGTGCAGCTTGCCGCGGCGATCGGCGCGTCCGCCCCGATGGCGATTGCCACCGTGGTACAGCCGGCAGTCACATCGCCAACATCAATTTGGCCGGATCACTGGCCTGTCGCCTTTCAGGTCGTGCTGGGGTTGATCATCGCTGAGTTCGGTCTCTACGTTGCGCACCGCGCCGCGCACGAGTTTCTTTCGCTGTGGCGGTTTCATGCCCTGCATCACAGCGTCGAGCGCCTGTGGGTCGTCAACACCGGCCGCTTTCACGTCGTCGATTCGCTCTTCAAGATCGCGCTTAGCCAGATCCCCCTCTATCTCTTGGGCGCGCCCTTGCCCGTCTTTCTCTGGACCAGTGCCGTCACGGCCTTCATCGGTCTTCTCACCCACTGCAACATAGATGTCAGGACAGGTCCGCTCGACCGGATTTTCAGCACACCCCGATTGCATCGATGGCATCACTCCAGGGTGTTGGCTGAGGGCAACACCAACTACGGCGAAAACCTTGTACTGTGGGATCAGATATTCGGCACTTATTTCAATCCCGCGCGCAGGCCGCCTGCAGAGATCGGAATCAGTGGAACGGTCGCCGAGGGTTTCCTGGCTCAGCTTGTGCAGCCGTTTTCGGCAAAGGGATTCAGGCAGATTCTGGGGCGTCGTGTAGAGCCACAGATGAGCGCCACGCCTGAAAAGGAACGGGCTGAAGCCTGATATACACCGGCAAGTGCCGGCATTTCCGGCTTTTGCTATGAATGAGGTGGGACAAGGTATTTGCAGAGGCGCTCAGCCATTTGCTGAGCGCCATCTGTCGAGACGTAGAGTCTATGTACTGGGAGATACGAGCGGCAAGAATTACTCGGTTGAGGTCGCCCAGCCTCTATCGCTACTGAAACATATCATTCAGCTTATAAGCAACTTCCGTTCGGTTCGTTGCCTTCAGCTTCTTCATGATGTTCCGGATGTGAACCTTCACAGTGCTTTCGCGCAGATTGAGTTCATAGGCGATGATCTTGTTCGCCTTTCCCTTGCGAAGTGCTTGTACGACCTCGGCTTGCCTCAGCGTAAATATGCGCGTGAGCTCGTTCGGTCGCTGCGGCTTCTGGCTCATGTCGATCGAGGCAGTTTCTCCTGCAGACGGAGAAAAGCTGTTACCCGCGACGATGAAGGTGCCGCCTGCAACCGCAAGAGCAAGTGCCTCGACGCATACCTCAATTCCGACGGACGTCGGTATGAAACCGCGCGCGCCGCATTGGAGCATCTTCAAGGTTTGGTTGAGGTCATCGCCATCGGCGAGGATAACGACCGGAGCCGGCGCAAGCTCTGCGGTGATCGTAGCGATTTCTTCGGACAGGGCGGCATCGTCGGCCTTCCGGCCGGCAATGTTGAGAAGGACCGCGCCGACGGGTCGGTTCGTATCCTTCTTGCGCTGCCATTCTTCAATTGAGCCGACGGCAACAGCACCCATGCTGAGGCCGTTCGCTTTCAAGGTCGCCGCAAGGCATTCGCGCTCGAGCGTTCTGGCGTCGATAATCAGCAGGCACTGGTCATCGCCGCGCTCCCTTTCAGTATGCTCGAATTCCGTGCTTGCCTTGGAGAGTGTCGGTACAGGCCGGAGCCTGTTCAATGCGATTTTGCCATTTTCGAATTCCGAAGGTACGTAATTCATACTAGCCCTCATACCCTTTAGTGCTGGGGGACGGTTCGCATCAAGTATACGCAATACTTTGCGACGGTCCCCTGAACGCAGTGGTGATCCCCTTTAGTATGCACAAAGTAGAGATCCAACTTATGCCCAACAACTATTTTGTCGATGTCGAATTTCTACTTTATTGAGAAGCTACATACATAGGTGCTAATAAGCAATACAAAAATATTTCCAAAGGTTAACGCTGGAAAGGCGGGCATACAAATTTATACCTATCTTTATAAAATCTTGAAATTCAGTTTCACTAAAAGAAAAACGCAGTATTAAAAGGCCGTATCAACTGAATGGCGTTGGAATAAAAATCCTGAATTATGTTACAGGCTGGATCGTTATTAACCAAAAATACGCCCGAAAATCGCATTTTATATATTCTTAACGCCGTTGGTTGTGCCTAAGTAACTGTTTAGTTTTCCAACAATCGACGAATATACAGAGGTTGCTCTACTATTCTTATATGGCGTTCGTTGCGCGCTCCCGACCGATATTATTCCTGTGCTGCCGTGGTTGCCTCGCCATGAGGGGCATCTCTCATGGCTGGCCTATTTTCTGTCACGAATGAAAGGGCCTCGCTGCTCGACGTGGATGGATCAGGAAGCCGATTGGGGTAGAGAGGTGCCTAACACCCGCCGTGAATACCAAGGTTTAGGAGGAGACCAGGAATGCCGCCGGTTCGTTTTGCCCTCAACCATATGGCAGCCCCGTCGCTGCCGATCGAAGATTTCTTTGCGTTGGCGACGTCGCTTGGCATTGATGCGGTTGAGATCCGCAACGACCTTGCGGGCAATGCGATCCTCGATGGAACCTCGCCCGAGACCGTTGCCCAGGCCGCAGAGCGTCACGGGCTGACTATCCTCTCGATCAATGCGCTGCAGCGCTTCAACGAGTGGAAAGCCACCCGTGCGGACGAAGCCCGAGAACTGATCGACTATGCCAAGGCTTGCGGCGCGCGCGCACTTGTTCTTGTCCCGAAAAACGATGGCACTGGTCGTGCAGATGGCGAGCGGCAGGAAAATCTCCGCCAGTCGCTGGCTTCGTTGAAGCCGATGCTCAATGCCGCCGGAATCATGGGACTTGTCGAACCCCTCGGCTTCGAGATTTGTTCGCTCCGGTCAAAGGCGGAGGCTGTTGCGGCAATCGACTCTGTGGCTGGACGATCCACATTCAAGCTGGTGCATGACACCTTCCATCATCACCTTGCCGGCGAAGAACAACTCTTCGCTGACTTGACCGGGCTGGTTCATATCTCCGGCGTTAGCGATCCTGCCGTCTCGATCGCGGATATGCGCGATCCTCACCGCGTTCTGGTGGCGGCAGATGATCGCCTGGACAATACCGGGCAAATGCGTGCCCTTATAGAGGCGGGCTACGCCGGACCGTTTTCCTTCGAACCGTTCGCGGCTACGGTACATGACCTCAAAGATCCGGCAAAGGCGCTGCGGGCGAGCATGGACTACCTTTCCGCCGAGGTCTGAGGCGCGCAGTCCCCTCCCCTACTCCCGGCCGCGAAAGCGTCGCTGGTAGGACGCATCATAGAGCGAGCTCTCGCGAAAGCCGCTGGCAGCAAGCGTCTGGCCGACGAAGATGATCGCCGTTCGCTCGATGGGCGCGGCGGCCAGCTTTTCCTCGATGTCACGGAGCGTTCCCCGGACGACCCGCTCATCTGGCCAGGACGCCTTGGCGACGACCGCAACCGGGCAGTCAGCGCCGTAGAGCGGTGTCAGTTCGGCAACAACCTGCTCCAATGCATGAATGGCCAGGTGGATGGCCAGCGTCGAGCCCGTCGCTCCGAATTTCGCCAGAGTTTCCTCGTTGGGCATCGGCGATGCGCGGCCGGAGACACGCGTAAGCACGAGGCTCTGCGCTACTGCTGGAATGGTCAGTTCCCTGCCAAGGCTTGCCGCTGCCGCCGCAAAGGCAGGCACGCCAGGCGTCATCGTATAGCCGATGCCGTGCTTTTCCAGCCGGCGGATCTGTTCGGCAACGGCGCTCCAGACGGAAAGGTCGCCCGAATGCAATCGCGCAACGTCCTCCCCGGCTGCGGCGGCCCGCAGGTACTCGGCCTCGATTTCATCAAGCGACATCGGTGCCGTATCGATGATGCGTGCGCCGGGCGGGCAATATTGCAATAATTCCGGGGAGACGATCGAACCCGCGTAGAGACAAACTGGGCATTTGGCGATGAGGTCACGGCCGCGCACCGTAATCAGGTCCGCTGCCCCCGGCCCCGCGCCGATGAAATGCACTGTCGTCATCTGCTTTCTCTCACTTCTTTATATAGCGCCATTGCGTGACGGGCATCGCCGGACGCCAACCGGTCATACCGCCAAGGGGCGCCGCGCGCGCTATTTCGATACGTGTCAATGTGCCGCCATGCTGCCGCTGCAACGAAAACAGCAGGGACTCCATTTCAAGGGTCACGGCATTGGCAACGAGACGCCCTCCCCTCTTCAAGGCGTGAAGCGCGGCCTCGAGCACACCTTCCTCGCTGCCGCCGCCGCCGACGAAGACCGCGTCGGGCTCGGGCAGGTTCGCAAGCGCCTCGGGGGCGGTTCCTTCCACGATCGCCAGCCCTGGAACGCCGAAGGAAACCGCATTTCTTGCGATGCGTGCGGCCCGTTCACTCGATTGCTCGATGGCGACTGTCCGCAGTGACGGGTCGGCGAGCATCCATTCGATGCCGATCGAGCCGGAGCCGGCGCCAATGTCCCAAAGCAGTTCACCATGGCGCGGACCCAAGGCTGCGAGCGTGATCGCACGGATCTCCTGTTTGGTGATCTGGCCGTCGTGTTCAAAAAGCGCGTCGTCCAGCCCCGGTGTGAAGGCGAACGTTCGCGCCCCCTCCCCTGCCACGATCTCGATTGCGCAAACGTTGAGCGGGTCAATCTCCCCCAGGTCGAGACGATCTGCACGTCCACTGCGCTGCCTTTCGCGATCCCCGCCAAGTGCCTCGAGGACGTGCATGCGGGATTCGCCGAAGCCGGTGACGCGGAGGAGCTCCGCAAGTTGCGCCGGCGTCTCGCCATCGGAGGTCAGTACGATGATCCGCCTTCCGTGGTGCAGGTGTGGCCGGATCAGATCCAGCGGCCGGCCATGCAGCGAAACGGTCGCCGTCTCTTGCAGTGGCCAGCCAAGACGCGCTGCAGCCAGACTGAACGAGGAAGGCGCCGGGATGGCATGCATTTCCTCGGCACCAATGCGGCGCGACAGCGTCGCACCAATACCGTAGAGAAACGGATCTCCCGACCCGAGGACGACGACCGGTGAGCCCCGGAGTGCCACGACCGCCTCAATGGACGTCTCGAAAGGGCTTTCCCAGGCGAGCCTCTTGCCGGTGATGAGCCCTGCCGCTAGCTCATGATGCCGCTTGCCACCGAAGACGACGGGCGCGGCAGCGATCAGCCGCTTCGCCTCGTCACCCAGTCCGGCTGGACCATCTTCGCCGATGCCGATAATAGTCAGCCAGCGTTGGCCGGGAGCAAAAGGCATATCAGACATGGGCAAAATCCGCATCCTGATGCTCGGAGGCACCGGCGAAGCGCGAGCTCTCGCTGAAGCGCTTGAGGGCACTGGCCGGTACGATATTTTGCTCTCGCTTGCTGGTCGGACGGAGAAACCCTCCAATCAGCCAGTTCCGCTGCGCATAGGCGGTTTTGGTGGTGCCGAAGGTCTGGCCGCCTTTCTGCGTGATGGTGGTTTCGACCTTTTGATCGATGCAACGCACCCGTTCGCTGCTCGCATCTCCAGAAGCGCCAGTGAGGCCACAGCTGCAGCGGGCATTCCCGCACTGGCCTTGCGCCGGCCGGAATGGATGGCTGAGCCGGGTGATCGGTGGACGCCTGTTGCGACCATCGTGGAAGCGATAGAGCGGCTTGGCCCCTCCCCTCGCCGGGTCTTCCTGGCAATCGGGCGCCAGGAAGCCCATCGCGCCGAAGCCGCCCCCCAGCACTCTTACCTCGTTCGAAGCGTCGATCCTGTCGAGCCGCCGCTTGTTCTTCCCGACGTCCAGCTCCTTCTCGATCGCGGCCCCTACTGTGTTGAAAGCGAAGTTTCGCTGCTCCGTACGCATCGCATCGATGCTCTTGTGACCAAGAACAGCGGCGGTTCGGCGACTTATGCGAAGATCCAGGCTGCACGCCAGCTCGGCATCGAAGTATTCATGGTCGCGCGGGCGCCAGCCGCCACCATGGAGACGGTTGCCACTGTTGAAGCGATGCTGGCGGCGATCGATCACCTGTTTTCCCCTGCGATGAACCGCGGAGTGTAGACGAGGTCCGGCTTTCCGTCTCGAGTGATCACCTTTGTCTCGGGCGAACCGATAATGACACAGGTTGCCATATCTGCCGTCGTCGCGTCGGCTTCGGCAAGCGGCTGGACGGTGATGCGTTCGTCGGGGCGTCCTGCAGCTCTACCGAAAATCACTGGTGTCGTTGCCGGCAGGTCCGAGCGCAGCAAGTCGAACGCCTTGCCCAATTGCCAGGGCCGTGCCTTGCTGATCGGATTGTAGAGCGCAATGACGAAGCCCGCTTTTGCCGCCATTGCAAGACGGTTTTCTATTATATTCCAAGGCTTTAGGTTGTCAGACAGCGAAATGGCGCAGAAGTCATGGCCAAGCGGCGCACCGATTCGAGCGGCAACCGCAAGCATGGCGGTAATCCCCGGCAGCACCACGAGGTCGATCGCGCGCCATTCTTTCGGACCGTTGTCTATGGCCTCGCATACTGCGGCCGCCATCGCAAAGACTCCCGGGTCTCCGCCGGACACGACACAGACGGTTGCGCCAGTTGCCGCCGCCCGCAACGCGGCCGATGCCCGATCCAGCTCTTCCCGGTTATCGGAGGCCTGTCGCCGCTGATCGGACCTGAGGTTCAGCCGGTCGAGATAGGGTCCGTATCCATAGAACTCCGTTGCCTTGGAAACCGCCGCAGCCGCCTCCGGTGTCATTTGATCCGGATTGCCGGGACCGGTCCCGATCACGAAGAGCCTGCCGGTCATCGGCGAGACTCCCAGCCGGGCACGAGCACCAGTGAAAAGTAGGGTGCGTCGCCGTCGGGCCGGTCGGCGAGTTTCGTCATCGCCGCATTGACCATGGTGCCTCGCTCGACATAGACGGCCTCGGCAAGGCGTCCGGATGCCTCCAGCGCGCGGCGGATCTTGGGAAGGTTGCGTCCGACCTTCATGATCACCGCGGCCTGTGTGTCTGACAGTCGGCGCTGCAGCTCGGCTTCAGCCATCGTACCCGGCAGTACGGAAAGCACGTCATCTCCCTGAACGATCGGGAGGCCGGCGAGCGACCAGCATCCGGACATCGCGCTGATCCCCGGGATCACCTCGGTTGGATAACGGTTCGCCAGGCGTACATGCAGATGCATGTAGGAGCCGTAGAACAGCGGGTCACCCTCACTCAACACGGCAACGGTGCGGCCTTCCTCCAGGTGAGCCGCCACGGCGGCGGCCGATTGATCGTAGAAGGCGGTAATCTGGTTTCGATAGGCCGCGTCCGTCTTTTCGACCTCGGTCGTCACCGGATAGTAGAGCGGCAGCAGCATCTTTTCCGCGGTCAGGAGATGCTCGACGATCGCCTTGCCGTTGCCGCCCCTGCCCTGCTTGGCAAAATACGCAACGACATGTGCGGCCTCGATCGCCTTGACGGCCTTGACCGTCAGGAGTTCCGGGTCCCCGGGACCGGTGCCGACGCCAATAAGACGGCCAGGATTCGTCATAGGCCGGGCCTCGCAAGGGCATTCAGGGCAGCGGCCGTCATGGCGCTGCCGCCGAGACGGCCACGCACGATCGCGAACGGTACGCCATAGGAGTTTTCAGCCAGCGCATCCTTCGATTCGGCCGCGCCAACGAAGCCGACCGGCATGCCGATGATCGCAGCCGGTTTCGGTGCGCCATCTCGAAGCAATTCAAGCAGATGGAAGAGGGCTGTCGGAGCATTCCCGATCGCAACGACGCTGCCGGCCAGCCGGTCCAGCCAAAGATGGAGCGCTGCTGCCGAGCGGGTATTGCCGCTCTTTTTCGCAAGCTCCGCGGTGCGCGGATCGTGCAGCGTGCAAAGCACGTCGTTGTGGGCGGGCAAGCGTGTCCGGGTGACACCGTGCGCCACCATTTCCGCATCGCAGAAGATCGGTGCGCCATCATGCAAGGCGGCGCGTGCGGCGCTAACGAAGCCTGGCGAGAACACAAAATGCTCTGCCGCCTCAACGAGCCCGCATGCGTGAATCATGCGCACGGCAATATCGGCTTCCTCGACAGAAAACCGTGAAAGGTCGGCTTCGCTGCGGATGATCGCAAAGGACCGCTGGTAGATGGCGTCCCCGCTGTGAATGTAGTCGTAGTCAGGCATTCCTATTCCTGTCGCAGCGCCTTTATGGCGTCTTGTTTGCCGATCCGTCTAAGGCAGTCGGCAGCCGATTCGCCAGCTTGTCTCTCGTTTTTGATGAGGCGAGCGAGTTTCTCTATAGCGGAATCGATATCGCCGCCAGCAATCTGTGCATCGGGAATGTCCGATGCCACGCCGTCCAACATGAGATGATAACCATCGTCTGCGCCGACAACGGCAAGAGCGGGTCGCGGATGGGCGCAGCCCTTGGCGCAGCCGGAGAGGTGAACAGTCATCGAACCGTCCAGCAGTTCCGGTGCTTTGGCGACCAATCTCTCGGCGCAGGCCTTGGTCTGAAAGCGGCCGAAAGCACAGGCGCCGGCGCCGGCACAAGTGGCGATGTGCATCGACGGATCGTCGCCGTCGACTGACAGTCCGTACCGGGGCGCCATCTCCGCAACGGTTGCGGCTGATTGGCCGTCGAGCCCCACCAGGAAGAAAATGCGCCCAGGGCCAGGCCGGACTTCTGTTGCGCCCAGCGCTTCGGCTTGTTCAAGAAATGAAACAAGCTCGCCGGCATGCATCTGGCCGAAGCGCGGTCTGAGGCCAAGGATTGCCGAACCGTCAGGCAAGGCGAGGGTGCCGACCAGAGGATCTTTGCGCTTGGGCGCTCTTGCGAGCGTCATCGCCTCCATCGAAGGAAAGGCTAACAGTAGAGATTCACGCTCGATATCCCGGCATCGTTTGTGCCGGCCGAGCAGAACAAGCAGGCGAAGAAGCTCACCGATCGCCCGAACTGCTTCATCGGCATTTCCTGTCAGTAACGGCAGCGCCGTTCGTTCGTCACCGTTGATCGCAACCTGCCAGACACCAACAGAAACTGCGCTCACGCGAATGTCGCCGGTGACAGCAGCAAGGCCACCGATGCCGCCGCCATCGAGCACAATCGACAGCTTCGGGGCCAGTAGCGGCGAGAGCAGTTCGACAGCGAGTTCTTCGCGAAGCCGGGCTTCGATCTCGGCCGGATTCCCGATCTCGTCGGGTCCGATGCCATGCAAGGGCGAGAGCTCGATGACCGGGCCGGCGGGAATCGAGATGCCTGATGCCGCGAGATCGGCCGCGAGCGCCTGGACCGAGCCTGATCGAAGGCCGCGGATCTGCAGGCTGCCGCGGGCCGTGATCTCGACGATCCCGTTTCCATGATTTTTTGCGGCCTCGGCCAACCGGATGAATTGCCGGACAGTCAGAATGCCGCCGGTGGGGCGCAGCCGCGCCAGGAGGCCGTCGCCGGTTTGCATCGGTTCCAGCAGCGTCGGGCAGGCGCCACGGCGCTGCCAGGTCGAGGATGCCTCTTCCCGGCCGCTATGTGCCGCTTGTTCGCCCAATGTCATCACTGCCAGTTCCTTCGATCACGTCCTTATATAGCCGGCGTGATCATCGCAAAACCTGATCCGTGTCAAAGATCGTCGAAATCATGTCCCTTGCGAAGCAGGTAGATATCCATGATCCAGCCGTGACGCGCCCGTGCTTCAGCCCGGAGCCGGACTATCTCCTCTGCAACGTCAGCCAATCGGCCGGCCCGAGTAATCTCGTCCGGCGTTCCGAGGTAGGCGCCCCAGAAGATTTCCGCGTCGGGGTTATCGATCTTCGAAAAGGCGGTTTCGCCATCGAGCATCACGACTGTGCTCTCGGCCTGACTGCCTTGTTCGAGAAGACGTCGGCCCGTGGTGATTTCAAGCGGCTTTCCAACAAGGTTGATCGGTATGCGGTGGCTTGCGGCGAGTGCCTGGACGCTCGTAATACCCGGAATGACACTGAACTCGAAGGCGAGGGGGCCGGCTTGTCGGGCGCGCTCGAGGATGCGGATGGTGCTGTCATAGAGGCTGGGGTCGCCCCAGACGAGGAATGCACCCTCGCCGCCTTCCGGTAGCTCTCCGATGAGGCGTACATAGGTCTCGGCAATGGCGGCATGCCATTCATCCACACTCTTAAGATAAGTCCGGTCGGTGGTGGCGCGCTTCGGTACCACAAATTCAATGATGGCGGTGCGGCTGTTTGTGACGTATCGGCTGCAGATCTCCAGGCGCACGGCCGCAAGTCCTTCCTTTTCAGCGCCTTTCGTCGGAATGAAGATCGCATCGACGGCATTCATCGCGTTGATCGCCTGGACGGTCAGATGCTCGGGATTTCCTGTCCCGATGCCGATGATGTGGATATGACGCACGCCTTTTCCTCTTTGGTTCTGTCCGTTTCTGGCGCAGCCAGCCTGTCTCCGCAAGGGGCAAGGCGAGAAGTTGGCCGCGGCCAACTTGGCAAAGGCCAGCATGGCGGTTGTTGTCGCGATTCGCGAATCATGGCATCTTCGATACGCTTTTTAGCGCGATGTTGATAGAAAAGCGCATTGATAGGGATCGGGTGTTTTGGACAACATTAGCGTATCGACGACGGACGTCCGCATCGAGCGGCACGCCAATCAGCTTTCTCGTCAGCTGAAGCTCCTCCGCGAAAAGCTCTTCCCTCCATTGTCGCAAAAGACGTTGCGGACATTCACTTCAGGGGAAGCAGCGCAGATGATCGGCGTGTCGGACGGATACCTGCGGCAGCTCTCACTCGACGGCAAGGGGCCGCAGCCGGAGCTCTCCGGAAACGGTCGGCGTTCCTATACGCTCGGCCAGATCAGCGAGTTGCGACAGCATATGGCCAGGATCAAGCCGAAGGACGCGCTGTCCTATCTGCCGTGGCGTCGGCCGGGTGAAAAGCTGCAGACGGTTGCGGTGACGAATTTCAAGGGCGGTTCGGCGAAAACCACGACAACGCTTTACCTCGCCCAGTATCTGGCGCTGAACGGCTATCGCGTGCTGGCAATCGACCTCGATCCACAGGCATCGCTGTCGTCGATGCTTGGCGTGCAGCCGGAATTCGATCTTGCTGACGGCGATACGCTGTATGGTGCGATCCGTTATGACGGGAGCCGCCGCTCGCTAAAGGACGTGGTGCGGAAGACCTATTTCGACGGTCTGGATCTGGTGCCCGGAAATCTCGAATTGATGGAGTTCGAGCACGAGACGCCGCGCGCGCTCGGTGATCGCCAGCGGACCGGCGAGGTGTTCTTCCGGCGCGTCGGCGTTGCCATTTCGGAGGTTGAGGCGAACTACGATGTCGTCGTCATCGATTGTCCGCCACAGCTCGGCTATCTGACGCTCGGCGCCGTCTGTGCCGCAACGTCGCTTCTCATCACCATCCATCCGCAGATGGTCGACGTGGCTTCGATGTCGCAATTCCTGCTCATGACCTCCGATTTGCTGTCGGTCGTACGCAAGGCAGGCGGTGACCTGCAGCATGACTTCATCAAGTACGTGGTCACGCGCCATGAGCCCTTCGATGCACCGCAATCACAGATCGTTGCGCTACTCCGCAACCTGTTTGGTGACGATGTCCTGACGGCGACCATCCTCAAGTCCACGGCGATTGCCGATGCCGGGCTGACGAAGCAGTCGCTCTATGAGATCGAGAGGGGTCAGGTCCGGCGTTCTACCTACGACAGAGCGCTGGAGTCGGTGAACGCCGCCAATGGTGAGGTGCTTGCCGGAATTCACAAGGCATGGGGCCGGACATGAGCAGACGAGATCGACTGAAGGGGCTGTTCGACGATACCGCACAGGAGTTGGCCGCGGCCAACCCGGAAGATGAAGCGCCCATGCGCGGTCCGGCCGGTCCGGTCCGCTCGATGGCGCTGACGCTCGGGCGCATGGAAGAAGAGAGCAGGGCGATGCAGGAGGCGCTGCTGTCAGGTGAGCGCGTCGTCGAGCTCGATCCTGAACTCGTGGACACGTCCTTCGTCAGGGATCGTCTTGCCGACCTGCCGCAGGATCTTGCCGATGAACTGGTGCGCTCGATCGAGGAAAATGGGCAGGAGGTCCCTATTCTTGTTCGCCAGCATCCTGACGACGATGCGCGTTACCAGGTGGTCTACGGCCATCGGCGTCTCCAGGCGCTGCGACTGCTCGGGCGCAAGGTACAGGCGATCATCAGGACGCTCGACGATGTTGATGTCGTCATTGCACAAGGTATCGAGAACTCCGCGAGGCGCAACCTGTCCTATGTCGAGCGGGCTGTCTTTGCCTTCAATCTCGAGAGCAAGGGCTTCGAGCGATCCGTCATCATGAAGGCGCTTTCAACCGACAAGACGGAATTGTCGAAACTGATCTCGGTCGCCAGGACGATCCCGATGGACGTGATCAGAGCGATCGGTGCGGCGCCGGCTGCCGGACGGCGCAAATGGATTGCCCTTGCGCAAGGTTGGACGAATGCGACGACCTCGCGCCTGCGCAAGCTCCTTGGCTCCACTGAGTTCGCTGAACAGGACAGCGATCGACGCTTCGAGCTCGTTGTCGCCGAACTGGCAAGGAAGCCGGAGCGGCAAGCGGTGAGCGAGTATGACTGGGCTCCGAAGCAGCCGGGTAAGATCAAGGGCCGTATCAGGAGCGCCGGTGATTCGTTCACCATCACGCTGAAGACGGGCGATGCAGCAGACTTTGGCGACTATATTTCGCGTCACCTCGACGATCTCTACGACGCGTTCAGGGGCGGAAAATGACCTTCCGAGGCCGGGGACAGCACTGAACCTGCCAATAAGCTCTGGATCTTCAGTATCAGGCGAGAATTTAGTCGTCCGGCGATTTGAATGTGCTCTCCACTCATGTCATACATGACGGAAGTTAACGGTGATTTGGGTTCCGTTGCGGGGAAATCGAAATAGCTAACAATGCGCTATGAAATCGACAGTCCTTTGCTGGTCAGTCTGTTGCCGACGATTGTCGAGGCCGAAGATGGCCTGGCGAGGCTCGATGAGCGTGCGGCACGCGCAGCGATCGCTGAAGGCTTTGCCGAGCGCCGGCATTTTTTTGATGCGGTCGGTGCTCTGTGGGTCGCAGGCGAGTTGGTTCACGTCGAGGACCTTGTCCTGCATGACGCACATATGGACACACGAACGCCAAGCCACGAGTTGACGATTGCCCATTCGATCCTGCGCGCACGACGGCGCATCTGGACGGCAGCGCCGGACTGGGCCTTGAGCGGTTCAGGATTGTCGATCCTCGGCGGCGACACTCAAGGGGAGGGGGCTGCTCCAGAGACCAGGAGCGCAAAGGCGTTGGTCGAAGACGACGATGCCGAAAATGGAGCAGATGCGCTTCTCTCCGCTGAACTGGCCGAGATTGATGCGATCCTGGAGAGATCGCAGCGCCTATTGGACAGCCATGGCAGTCCTGGTGCGCCGGAGCCGCGTGAGGCGCCTGACCGCGTTCGCGAGAAGCGGAGCGACGACCCTCTCGGTCTCTTCGACGATGAAGAATGGGATGAGGCGGCGCGCCTTCGCGCGTGGCGCAAGACCATTTCGATCGCCGACAGCCTGCCCCCAGCGCTTGGTGCGGCCTTACTGTTTGATGCGTGGGAACGGATGGAGCCACTTCGTCGTCAGCATTGGCTTGGTGGGCTTCTTGTTGCCAGCTATCTGCGCGCCCGCGGCAAAGTCACATCGCACCTTTTCGCCTTCTATGCCGGCCTCAAGACGGTACGCTATGAGCGACGACGTTCGCGCGATCGCTTGACGCGACTTCAGGCCTTCCTTGAAGCGATGGCGGAAAGCGCGGCTGCGGGCTTGAAGGAAATGGACCGGCTTTCGCTGGCGCGTACACAGATGGAAATCCGCTTCAGGGATCGTCGCTCGAACAGCAGCCTGCCGCAGCTTGCGGATTTTGTCCTGTCGCGGCCGATGGTTTCCTCGGCAATGGTGGCCCGCGAGTTGCGGATAACGAGCCGTGGCGCGCTCAATCTGCTGAATGATATCGGCATCCGGGAAATCACCGGGCGAGGGCGCTACCGCGCCTGGGGCATCATCTGATCTCAGAAGAAACGAAAGCGGCCGGGCGTGGAGACCCGGCCGCTGTCGTTAGTGAGCACCCGATCCGCGCATCCTGTCACAGAGTGCGAACCGGGTGCCTAGCGCTTCCATTGCCCCCAGAAGCGCTTAGCCCTATTCCCGCTCGCCCGTGAAATTGAGCAGCAGCTGGAAGATGTTGACGAAGTTCAGGTAAAGCGACAGCGCGCCGAAGACGGCAAGCTTCTGGTTCGATTCCTGATCATAATTCTCGGAATACTGTTCCTTGATGTTCTGCGTGTCGTAGGCGGTCAGGCCGACGAAGACAAGGATACCGATCACCGAGATGGCGAACTGCAGGGCGCTCGAGCCAAGGAAGATGTTGACGATGCTCGCGATGACGACGCCGATCAGGCCCATCATCAGGAACGAGCCGAAGCGCGAGAGATCCTGCTTGGTCACATAGCCGTAGAGGCTGGTCGCGCCGAACATGGTCGCGGCGATAAAGAAGGTGCGTGCGATGCTCGTGCCTGTAAACACCAGGAAGACAGATGCGAGCGACAGGCCCATGACTGCGCAGAAGGCCCAGAAGGTCATCTGGGCCGCACTGGCCGACATTGTCTGAAGCTTGAACGAGAAGAAGAAGACGAAGGCAAGCGGCGCAAACATCACGACCCACTTCAGCGGGGACTGGAAGATCGGCACGTAGAGCGCCGGTGTGCTGCCGACGATGAATGCGACGACGCCCGTGATGACGAGGCCGAGGCCCATGTAGTTGTAGACGCGCAGCATATGCCGGCGCAGGCCCTCGTCGAACAGCGCCTGAGAGCCGGCGGCCGAGCCGTAGCCAAAACGCGGATTGGTGGGGTTCATGCTGATCTCCTCGGTTGAACGAACTAGTAGAGGGTGCGGGCAAGCCGATCGGCTTCCGCATCGAGATTTATGTCGCGATCGCCGGTCACGAGCGCATAAGCCACTTCGCCGATCTGCCAGTAGGCTGCTTCGGCCTTGTCGAGGGCGACATGCTTTACGGATTGCACGGCAAATGCACCCGGCCGGACGGCAAAAAGCGAGATCTGCTTGTCCTCAGGCGTCTTGATCGCCATTTCGACGCTCGGACCGAATTCGGACGGGAAGATCTGTACGTCGGAGATCTTCCAGTTCTCGGGCAATTGCGGCATGACGATCGCAGTTGCTGCGCGAATGTCCTCGGCCTTGTAGCTCGCGACGGGCTGAGACGGCACGGACTGGCGAAGCAGCGCCGTCTGATAGGCGCGCACTGCATCTTCGACATAGGCCGGTGCCGGCACAGAGGCGGCTACTTCGGTCGCAGTAAACGCGCCGAAGGAAGTGTGGGCGACCCAGCCTGCGGCGATGAACACGCCGACAGCCGCAATCCGCTGCATCGAATGGAAGATCCGACCATAGGTGAGGCCGCGCTCCAGGCGTCGAGCAGCGTCGCGCGTTTCCGGGCGGCCGAAGGCGTTTTCGCTGGCAAGCGCAAGGCGCAATTCGCCCCTCATGCTGAGGTCAGCCATGACCTTGGCGGCAATCGCCGGGTTCTCTGACAGGAAGGATTCCACCTGAATGCGGCGCGCCACATCGAGTTCGCCGTCGACATAAGCATCGAGATCAGCGTCGACGATAGGATCAATTGCCTTCATTGCCGTTCCCTCCGATTAGTCTCAGATGTACTGCGCGCGGCGTCTTCTCCTCGAACTCGCGAAGCTGGGCACGGGCGCGTGAAATGCGCGACATCAATGTGCCGATCGGTATGCCGAGGGCCGCTGCCGCCTCCTGGTAGGAAAGGTCCTCGATTGCAACGAGATGCAAAGCTTCGCGCTGTTCTTCCGGGAGATGGAAGAACGCGTCGCGTACCTGCTGGAGACGAACCGCGTGTTCCTGGCCGGCCTGCAAAGACTGTTCGGTCTCCAGCGCTGCCTCGTCGTGCCGGCGTGCCAGGGAGCGGTCCTGGCGGATGCGGTCGATATGAGCATTGTGCATGATCGACAGCAGCCACGTGCGCAGGTTGCCGCCACGGCGGAAACTCTGCTTTTTCTCGTAGGCGCGCATCAGCGCGTCGTGAACGAGGTCTTCCGCATCATCCGAATTGCGCACGAGCGAGCGCGCATAGCGCCGAAGCGCCGCAAGCTGGCTGATGACATCGAATGGGCGTTCTTTCCGTTCCATGACTGAGTATACGGATGCGAGTGAAGAGTTATTCCAGCCGCAACAAAAAAATTTTGGTTTTCCGCGGATCGGTAGGAATCCGGAGGGCTGGCGTAGCGATGACGCTGAGGCAAAGACATGAAGGAGCTGCGGGACCTTATTCAGGCCGAGCGTCCGACAGCTCCTCAAGGATGGGGCAATCAGGCCGGTCATTGCCGTGGCATGCGTGGACCAGATGCTCCAATGTCCGGCGCAGTTCAGTAAGTTCCCTGATCTTCCGATCGATCTCCGTCAGCTTCGCCTGCGTCAGTTCCTTTACATCCGAACTCGCCCGGTCCTTGTCTTCGTAGAGTGCCAGCAACTGGCGGCATTCCTCGACGGAAAAACCAAGGCCGCGCGACCTTTGAAGGAAGCGCAGTTTGTGAACATCGGCTTCGGCATAGTCGCGATAGCCGTTTCCGCCCCGATCGGGGCGGATCAGGCCAATATCCTCGTAATAGCGGATAGTCTTCGGAGCCAGTCCGGAGTGTTCCGATGCTTGCCCAATGTTCATGGCAATCTCCTATAGTTTGACGAGCCGCAGTCTAAGCGCGTTGGTGATGACCGAGACGGACGACAGGCTCATGGCGGCCGCGGCAATCATCGGCGACAGTAGCAGGCCAAACACCGGATAGAGCACGCCCGCCGCGAGCGGCACGCCGAGGGCGTTGTAACCGAAGGCAAAGCCGAGGTTCTGGCGAATGTTGCGCATGGTGGCCATGGCAAGGCGTCTGGCGCGCACGATCCCCGTCAGATCGCCCTTGACCAGGGTCAGGCCGGCGCTTTCCATGGCCACATCGGCACCGGTGCCCATCGCGATACCCACATCGGCTGCCGCGAGCGCAGGTGCATCGTTGACGCCATCGCCTGCCATTGCGACCACGGCACCCTTGCCGCGCAATTCGTCGACCAGAGCCTTCTTGCCTTCGGGCAGGATATCGGCACGCACCTCGTCGATGCCGAGGCTCTTTCCAACGGCGCGCGCAGTACGCTCGTTGTCGCCGGTGGCCATGATGATTTTCAGGCCGTGCTCGTGCAACGCCTTTATCGCAGCCGCCGTGGTTGGCTTGATCCTGTCGGCGACGGCCACGAAACCGGCGAGACCTTGATCGATGACGACGAACATCACCGTCTTGCCCTCGTCGCGCAGTGACCGAACCTGCTCGGCGAGCGGCGTGATGTCCGTACCGAGATCATCCATCATTGCGGCGTTGCCGAGCGCAACGACTGTCCCGCCGGTCTTGCCCACGACACCCTTGCCCGTTCGTGCTTCAAAGTCGGTGACATCGCTGAGCTCAATGCCACGCTCCTCGGCACCCGATACGATCGCCTCGGCCAGCGGATGTTCGGATCCACGCTCCAGGCTGGCGGCCAGCTTCAGCAGGCGAACCTCTCCTATGCCGCCAAGCGCGACGACATCCGTAAGCCTCGGCTTTCCCTCTGTCAGCGTGCCCGTCTTGTCGACGATCAGAGTGTCGACGCGCGCGAAGCGCTCAAGCGCTTCTGCATCCTTGATGAGAACGCCTTCCTGAGCGCCGCGCCCGGTCGCGATCATGATCGACATGGGGGTTGCAAGACCAAGCGCACATGGGCAAGCGATAATGAGCACGGCAACGGCGGCGAGCAGGGCATGCGCCATGCGCGGTTCGGGGCCACCAAGGCTCCAGACAACGAAGGCTGCGACAGCCGCGGCAACGACGGCGGGTACGAAGACGGCAGAAACGCGGTCCACCGCGCCCTGGATCGGGGCGCGCGAACGCTGTGCCTTTGCGACCAGGTCGACGATGCGCGACAGGGTCGTGTCGGCGCCAACCTTTTCTGCCACCATCACCAGTGTGCCATTCTTGTTGATGGTACCGCCGGTAACCGCGTCGCCTTTCTGTTTTTCGACCGGGATGGGTTCTCCAGTTATCATCGACTCGTCGACCGTCGACTGCCCCTCACTAACGGATCCGTCGATCGGGATGCGCTCGCCCGGGCGAACTCGCACGTGATCGCCAACCCGGACATCGTCGACCGGTACGTCGGTTTCAGAACCGTCCTCGTTGATGCGGCGCGCGGTCTTCGGCGCAAGATCAAGCAATGCACGGATGGCCGAACCGGTTTTCTCGCGGGCCTTCAGTTCCAGAACCTGACCCACGAATACCAGAGCGACAATGACGGCGGCAGCCTCGAAATAGACAGGAACCGTGTCGCCATGGCCGCGGAAGGTGTGGGGGAAAATGCCGGGCAGGATCGCCGCCACGACACTATAAAGATACGCCGTCCCGACACCGAGGCCGATCAGGGTCCACATGTTCGGGCTGCGGTTGACAAGCGAAGCCCAGGCGCGGCGGAAGAAGGGCAGGGCGGCCCAAAGGACGACAGGTGTCGCAAGAACGAGTTCGATCCACGTCGCCTGCGGCTCTCCAATCCAGTCACGCAGCGGCAGGCCGATCATCGGCCCCATGCTGATTGCAAGCAGCGGGATCGAGAGCAGACCGCTCACCCAGAGCCGGCGGGTGAAATCCACGAGTTCCGGGTTGGGACCTTCATCGATGGGTGGAATACCCATCGGTTCCAGGGCCATGCCGCATTTCGGGCAGTCGCCCGGATGATCGCTGACGACCTCGGGGTGCATCGGGCAGGTATAGAGCGTCCCTTTCGGCATCGGCTTTGCGGCGGGCCGGTTTCCATCGCGATAGGCGGCGGGATCTGCCTCGAATTTCGTTCTGCAGCCGGCCGAGCAGAAATAGAATTTTTCGCCCTCGTGCTTCAGGAAATGCCGGGCGTTCGCCCGATTGACGGTCATGCCGCAGACCGGATCCTTTGCTGTCAGGTAGTCTTGTGGCGCAGCCTCGAATTTTCGCCGGCAGCCGTCCGAGCAGAAATGATAGGCGTGCCCGTCATATCGGAGCGAGGGCTTGCCTGCCGCGGGATCGACCGTCATGCCGCATACAGGATCGCGCACAACGTCGTCCGCAGTGGAAGCGCCGTGCTCATGACCATGATGCGCGTGATTGTGATTGTCGTGCGTTCGATCCATACCATTCTCCCTTGCCCTGATGCGGCATTGGACACCCTTATGAACCTTCCAGCAACTGGAAGGTCAAGGGGAAAGTTGCGCAACGGCGAAAGTGGATAGAACAGCGCAATCGGACCTGCGGCCGCATTTCGACGCGCTTCTGACGCGCCTGTCGTCAGGTTGCCCGGGCGAACGGGAAACATGGCCCGAGTAGCAGAACCTCTCACGGCAAAGACAGCGGTTGCGACAGTTGAGGCTTCGGTCGGCGCGCCCCTGATCATCGCCTCAAGAAACGGCGTGAAACAAAAAGGCCTGCCGCGAGGCAGGCCTTGCATGAGATAATGGCCGATATTGAAATATGACTCGTAACAAATTCCGCATCCTGCGAGATATAACACCACACCCGGCTAACGGTCGCACCTCAGGAAAAAGCAGTATCGAGGCCCGTCATTTGGTCAGGAGGTCAGTTCTTGCGAGGCTGCTCCTGATCGTCCGCCGGGCCCTCATCAGCCTGAAGGATCAGAAGAGTTCCAAGCGCTCTGGCAGATTCTCGTGGCAGGGCGTAGTGCAGCCATCCATAGCGAGGATCGCGAATGTGCAGAAGCGGTTCGCCAAGCAATGCGTCGGCTTCCGAGTACCAGCGTGGATCAAGCACGGCGTCGACCATTTGGCCACCTTCCCAGGTCTCGTCGTGAGGCGGCGGCATTTCCGCCCTGATCTGGCCGGCGCCTTCAATGAGCTTTGATACGGCCTCGGTGTCAAGCACGAAAGCGACGGGTGGATCTGTCGGAAACGTAATCATTAACGTCTTGAACTCGTCGTCGAGCTCCCACTGAGGTTCTTTGCTGTTGTTCATGTTCACGTCCCTGTTGATCGCACTGCGGGATGCAGACTTGGCTTGCCGACGACGCAAACAAGGAAAAGCCGACGAAGAGTGATGGGGTATCCAAGACAACCGATCGTTCTGGTATGATCCAATAGTGTCGCAACTTCCCTTTGATGGCACGTACTCCGTTGGGTGTAGCCACAGGCAAGTACATTCCGTGGCCCTGCGCGCTCGTATCGCCACGCTCTGCGCCCACCAGCATCGGCCGGTCAAAGCTGATGGGGTCGCATCTCTAGGCTGGCGCACTGAAACCGAAGGGTCCGAGTGGGAAGAGACTTCGTAAGTCGTATGTTTCGAGCTTTATTTTACGACTGTTCATTACTTACGAAAATGGCAGCTTCCTTCGCGCGATCTGACGATCCATCGACGTTTCAGTCGATTGGTTCACCGACTTCATCTCGTGCTCGTCCGCATATCTGCTTGCAACTGCCGCAGCGCGCTCAGTCGCCTCTGAAGGGTCTCAACATTCCAAAATCTGCGTTGATTTGAGGACTTGCCGCGGTTTGGCCCGCATTGGCGCGTCTCTTGTTCGCGAATGATGCCGCTCTTTTTGAAGCTGTCCGCACGCGATCAATGCCTCTGAGAATGGCCAACATGTGCTTGGCTTCCTCCGCATCCATCGCAGACAGCGGGATACCGTCCAGGCGCGCTGGCTCGTGCGTCGCCCGATCGATGATAGACCAACCTGAGTCTTCAGTACGGAGACTATATTCCTCAGCCATCGACAATCCCCATTTGTAGACACCTGCATTCTGAACGTGTGGGGTGGAACGCGCTACTTCCCAAATTGGTCGATTTTATCGCTCAAAAGTTGTACATTCAGATGTAGTAATATTGAAACAATGAGAACATCTCCCGTGGCGCCACCATGCTCGAAGCCGGAATTCTCCATCCAGTTGGCAAAAACACCTGTTGGTGCAATGAAATGCATGGTTTAGCCGACCAACCCGACTGGATACAGCCGGAGCACTTCGCTATCCTGAGTACATGCTTCTCGACCGACTCCTGAAGATCGCCGCTTGGTTATCGCTTGCCGCCATCCTGTTTGTGACTGTTTCGCCGATCGGTCTGCGACCGCACGACGTCATGTCCGTGCGCGATGACCGGGCGCTCGCCTTCACGACAATGGCTTTCCTGTTCGTCGTAGCCTATCCCCGCCGTTTTTGGGTTTGCGCTGTCCTGGTCATATTCGGAGCGGCCGCAATAGAGTTCCTTCAGTATCTTTCACCAACCCGGCATGCGCGGCTTGAGGACGCTGCTGTAAAAGCTGTCGGTGCAGCGATTGGCGTGGGCCTGGGGTATGCGGCAAACTGGATCCTCCGGCCGCGCGCGGACTAAATTAGTCTCACGAACCGCGATGGTTATCCAGATTGTTCGGCGAACCACGCTTGGGGCCAGTCGAGGCGTTTTGGATTGTCTAGAGCGGATCATTGCTTATCGGAATCGGTGCGGGATTCCCAAATCAGCAGATTTGTGATTCATCATGGATGCTGGAATGGAGGCCAGCATCCATGACGCGACCCTATTCGAATGATCTTCGCGAGCGAGTCGTCGCAGCGGTTGTGGACGGTCAGAGCTGCCGGGTGGTGGCGGAGCGGTTCGACATAGCTGTCTCATCCGTGGTGAAGTGGTCGCAGCGTTATCGGGCCACCGGCAGTGTGTCACCCGGCAAGATGGGCGGCCATCGCCGACGTGTG
>NZ_JDWI01000029.1:0-90313 GCF_012932765.1 Rhizobium sp. 57MFTsu3.2 | reverse complement strand
ATGCGACTGCCGCCGGCTGCCCGCGTCAGTTCCGTGGTCAGGTCGATGTCGCTCAAGATCCGCACACAGCGATCGTAAAAGGTTTCCCCTGCCCTGGTCAGTTCCACCCTTCTCGTCGAGCGGATGAACAGCGGGCAGCCAAGCTCCCTTTCCAGCGACATCACATGATTGCTGAGGGCCGGCTGGGCAATGCGCATCCTGGCTGCTGCCCGGCCGAAGTGCAGTTCCTCGGCCACTGCTTTGAAATAGGAGAGTTGGCGTAGTTCCATGTTCGCGTCGTTTCCTGCATATGGTCGTCAATTTACATACTATAGTTGATAAACTTATAGTGTGCAAATTGCGATCTTTCACGCATGGACATGCGTAAATTGGTCGGTCGCAACTTTGCTCGTCTCCGTCGGGAAAAAGGCCTGACGCAGGAGGATATTGAGACGCGATCAGGCTACAGCCAACAATATCTCAGTGGGCTAGAGCGCGGAAAACGCAATCCCACTGTCGTTACCCTTTACGAATTGGCCCAGGCACTTGGCGTGAGCCACGTTGACCTTGTTTCTCCCGATGAGACATCTACACAAATCAAAGCAGCAATGTGATCTTTTCATTTCAGCGGACGCGCGACGGCTCCACTATCGTCATAGCTCATAAATCCGTTATGAGCGGCGACCGGATAGTTCGTTCACCGCGCACCGTCCCCCCAACCGTTCGACGAGGAACATGCTGGCCCTGCAGGGGAATGAGCCGGCACGGCGTCTTCGTTGCAGCGTTGAGACGGCCGCGCCAGGTCATTGGTAGGCACGTTGGAGACGAAGGCATGTCAGGCGTCGGCGCCATCGATCAGCGCTAAAAGGCAGGTTCCCGGACGTACGCTTCCCCACCTTAAGCGGACGAAATGCGGAACCATCACGCTCGGCAAGCAACTTTGTATCCGCACGGTTGCCGATCCTATGGAACTCACAGGACCGAACTGCGTCCGCCCGAAGGAGTCTTCACTCGAGCTGACTGCTTTAAGTATTACTTTCAGTGGAACAGAGCCAACTTAAATAAAATCCGTTCAATAGCTTATCGATAATCCTATCGGGGTATGCCCTACGATACTACTTACCGCAGATTACTGTCGTTCTCTCTCGCCGCAAACATGACAGGATAATTGCCTGAACCTGTGTCGCAGCGCAATGAGGACGTTTGTCATGCTGAGGATCAACATCAAGGACCGCGACTATTTGAGTGGATGGGGCGGCTCGTTGAATGTTTACAGCGCAGCAGCGACCGGCAGCGCTCTTTTCGTGACCGCAACAGTGGGTTCGTCAGCCAGCGATAGCGCAGTTGCCGATTTAAGCACCGTCGGCTCTGTGACCTCGCTCACGGGGACGACCACTGCGTCTCCTTTGACCAATGATCCAGCCGCGGCGCAAACGTCACCGGCTTCAGGCGCCTCCTCCACAGTCGACGCGACCGGCGGAGCGAGCTTGGCGCTCACCACCGCCACAACGCCGACCGAAGGCACCCCCGACCCACAGACGATCAAACCGCGCACCGTCCTGCCACCAGATCCTTCCACTTCTATCACCACGACGTCGCTGGAGCCGGCTCTGTCAGCTGCTCCTGAGGTTGTGCTGCCGGTCTCGGACGCGAGCGATACGTCGAGTGTTCCGGTCCTGAGATTCTCGGTTGCAAGTGTGGGAACGGCTGAGGATACGTCATCCGCGTCAGCAACGGCGACTTCGGATGCGCCGGCGACCCTCGCCGCAACAGCTTCGACGACGACGGTTTTGGCCGTTACAGCTGCAGTGGCCGCGGCTCCTACGCTTAATAAGATCGCCCTCGAAAACATGAAGCAGGGCAACCCCAAAAGTGAATGGGGTGTTGATGGCGACGGCGGCGGGACCATTCAGGGGTTTGCAACCGAGATCAGCACCAATGTCGGCCAGACTGTCGACTTCAAGATCGCAACGGACTCCACCCATTACCGCATCGACATTTATCGGTTGGGCTACTACGGGGGTGACGGCGCGCGCAAAGTCGCGTCGATCGACAAGTCGCTGACGACAGCGCAAATCCAGCCACATCCGATCGTCGACATGTCTCTTGGTCTGATCGACTGCGGCAACTGGTCGGTTTCGGCAAGCTGGCAGATTCCGGATGACGCCGTCTCCGGTGTCTACATTGCCAAGCTGGTTCGTGAAGACGGGACCGAAGACGCCAGCATCATTCCATTTGTCGTACGCGACGACGCTTCGACGAGTGACATCGTCTTCCAGACGTCCGACACGACCTGGCAGGCCTACAATGCCTGGGGCGGGGCAAGCCTCTACGAAGGCAATGTACCGGTCGACCCAGCAGACATGATCGGCTACATGCCTCCAAACTGCAGTTGCGGCCTGACGGCAATTGGGCGTGCATCGGCAATCAGCTACAACCGGCCGATCATCACCAATTCAAGCCCGATGGGAGGAACGTGGGACTACATCTTTGGCGCCGAGCATTCCGCAATTCAATGGCTGGAACAGAACGGCTACGACGTATCCTACATCTCGGGCGTCGACGCTTCCCGAAATGGCAATCTGCTGCTCAACCACCAGGCCTATCTGTCGGTCGGCCACGACGAGTACTGGTCTGGCGAACAGCGCGCCAACGTCGAGGCGGCGCGCGACAGCGGCGTCAACCTCGCATTCTGGAGTGGCAACGAGTGCTATTGGAAGGTGCGCTGGGAAAGCAGCATCGACGGCAATGGCCAGGCCTACCGGACGATGGTCTGCTACAAGGAAACCTGGGGGACCAGCACCGATCCGAGCGACACCGGCACCGGCACGTGGCGCGATCCACGCTATGCAGACCCCGGGCAGGAGCCAGAAAATTCACTGACCGGAACCATGTTCACGGTCGACAGCTATCGCAGAGATACCATTACGATACCGTACGACTATTCGAACCTCCGCTTCTGGCGCAACACCGACGTTGCCAACCTCCAGCCCGGAGAGACATATAGTCTCGTACAGAACCTGCTCGGTTACGAATGGGATTCCGACGTCGAGAACGGCTTCCGACCTGATGGCCTTGTCAACCTTTCCCTCTCCACGATTGCCGTCAATACGTATCTTCGGGACTATGGCCAAACCGTTGGAGACGGGATCGCAACGCACAGCCTCACAATGTACCGGGCCGAAAGTGGAGCCCTGGTGTTCGGCGCAGGTACCGTTTTCTGGTCGTGGGGTCTGAACGATCAACACGAGGGCGATGAGACCCCAACTGATCCAAACGTCCAGCAGGCCATGGTCAACATGTTTGCAGACATGGGCATCCAGCCGACGACACTGGATGCAAGCCTTATCCTGGCGACCCAATCGACCGACAGCCTCAAACCAACGTCGACGATTACCTCGCCGATCATCGGCGCCAGTTTCGTCGAAGGGCAGCATGTCACCATAACAGGAACGGCCCAGGATTTCGGCGGGGGCATCATCGCCGGCATCGAGGTTTCGACCGACGGCGGACAGCATTGGTTCAAGGCAACCGGGCGCGAGAACTGGAGCTACAACTGGGTCGTCCAGGCCAGCGGCACCTACACGATCATGTCACGCGCCGTCGACGACAGTGTCAACCTGGAAACACCGTCGGCTGGCAAACAGGTCAGCATCATCCTGCCCGACACGAGCAGTCTCTGGACGCTGGCGTCCAAGCCTGCGCTCGAGACCGCGATTGACCGCGACGGTGTCGAACTTGGGGTCCGCTTTCAGTCCACGACGGGCGGCTCCATCGAGGGAATACGCTTCTACAAGGGCTTCTATAACGTTGGAGAGCACACTGTCAGCCTGTGGGATGCGAACGGTACGCTGCTCGCAACCGGTATATCGACAGGAGAATCTCTTTCAGGCTGGCAAACAGTCATGTTTTCCTCGCCGATCCATATCTCGGCGGGAACGACCTATATCGCATCCTACCATAGCAATGGCTATTACTCTGCCACCGAAAACTATTTCACCACGGGGTCGACCTACAGCAGCGGCGCGTTGAAGGCAGTCGACGGTGGCGGCGTTTACACATATGGTGCTACCAGTGCCTTCCCCGGAAACAACTCTGGCGGTGCAAACTATTGGGTTGATGTCGTCTTCGATGCTGGGCCGAACAGCGTGCCCGTTGCCGCCGACGACAGCGGCTTTTCGGTTTCACGCAATGGCACACTGACGATTTCCATTGCTTCGCTCGTTGCCAACGACGTCGATCCCAACGGTGACGCGCTCACCATCTCGGCTGTTGGCAATGCCTCAAATGGCACCGTCTCGCTGGACACGCAGACTGGCACTGTCATCTTCACACCCAATGCAAACTACACGGGTCCGGCAAGTTTCAGCTACACACTGTCTGACGGACGCGGCGGCACGGACCAAGGCGACGTGAGCCTGACCGTCGAGGAAGGACCAGCCGGCCAATCACTGTTCCAGGCTGGCGAAGGCCCTGGCAATACTGCTTACAACGACAATGCTCCAATCGAACTGGGCATGAAGTTTACCGCCTCGACAAGCGGCACGCTCACGGGGATTCGCTTCTACAAGGCGGCAGGTGATAGTGGCGCCCATACCGGTTCAATATGGACTGCTGACGGGACGCTGATCGCTACGGTCACATTCACAAATGAGTCCCTGAGTGGTTGGCAGACTGCCAAGTTCTCCTCGCCAATCCAGATTACTGCCGGAACGACCTATATTGCTTCCTATCATACGACGGGCAGCTATGTTGCAACCACCAACTATTTCTCGACTGCTCATACCAGTGGTGCGCTGACTGGCTTGTCGAGCGCAGCCAGCGGCGGCAACGGCGTCTACTCCTATGGGGCGAATACGACGTTCCCAACCTCCAGCTACCAGGCATCGAACTACTGGGTGGACGTTGTCTTCAATCAATCGACGGTCAACAGCGCCCCGGTTGCGGCAAACGACAACGGATTCACGACCTATTCCAACACCGCCCTGTCAATTGCGGCGGCAAGTCTGCTTGCTAATGACACGGATCCTGACGGCGATGGCCTGGCGATCACGGAGGCGAATGGCGCAACAAACGGTACGGTAACGTTTGACAGCCAAACCAACTCCGTCATCTTCACACCAACGACAAACTATGTAGGCGCTGCAAGCTTCAGCTACACTATTTCTGATGGTCGTGGCGGAACATCGTCTGCGACCGTCTCTCTCAATGTTGGAGCTCAGGCCACCGGTGCGGGTCTGTTCAGCAGCTCGGACACGCCAAGTATTGCCGCCGACAACGATCCCGCATCTGTTGAACTGGGTGTCAAGTTCGTGGCATCCGAGCGCGGCGAAATCACCGGCCTACGCTACTACAAGAGCGCTCAGGACGTCGGTACCCACGTCGGTTCACTGTGGAGCAGTACCGGTCAACTTCTGGCAACGGCAACGTTTACCAACGAAACAGCAAGCGGCTGGCAAACTGTGACCTTCTCGCAGCCGGTCACCATTTCTGCCGGTGTGACCTATGTCGCAAGCTATCATTCCAACGGCTTCTATGCAGCAACGCCAAACTACTTCACAACGAGCCATACGAACGGAGTATTGACTGCGCCGTCCAGTTCGACGAGCGGTGGAAATGGCGTCTACGCATACGGGAACGGAAGCCTGTTCCCGACCGCGAGCTACAATTCGGCCAACTACTGGGTCGACGTCCTTTATCAGCAGTCGTCGCAAAATGCTGTGCCTGTTGCCGTCAACGACAATGGAATTTCGACGAGTGTCGGAACGCCTGTTGTCATCCAGGCATCAAGCCTGCTCGCCAACGATAACGATCCCGATGGCGACCAGATCTCGGTTGCAAGCGTTGGCAACGCGATCAACGGTACGGTCGTTTTCGACAACCAATCCGGCGCGATCACGTTCACGCCGCTGGCCGGCTATACCGGTGCAGCAAGCTTTGACTACACGATCCAGGATACTCAAGGAGCGACGTCAACGGCCAATGTCTCGCTCAACGTGACCAATCAGGGCAGCGAGCAGAACGTCTTTGCAGCCGGCACGACACCTGCGATCCTCTCTGTCAACGACAACAGCCCTGTCAATCTCGGCATGAAGTTCCAGTCGAATGCAGCAGGCTGGATCACCGGCATTCGCTTCTACAAGAGTGAGGACAATACCGGACCGCACACTGGGTATCTCTGGACGGCAAGCGGCACGTTGCTTGCAAGCGCGACCTTCTCCAACGAGAGCGCAAGCGGTTGGCAGTCTGTCGACCTTTCGCAGCAGGTCGCAATCGATGCGGATACGACATACGTCGTCTCCTACAGCACGAACGGCAACTATTCCGCAACGGGCGACTACTTCAGCGACACGACGACCAACGGCAATCTGCAGGCCATGTCGTCGGCGCTGAGCGGTGGCAACGGCCTCTATGCATATGGCTCCAGCGGGTTGTTCCCGACGAGCACATTCAACAGCACCAACTACTACGTGGACGTGGCGTTCAGGCAGCAGCTCGCAGCGTAACAGCGAGTGGGGGAGTATCAATGACAGGTGGCGACAAGCGCCTCCCAGTAACGGTTTTGGCGGGTTTCCTCGGCGCGGGAAAGACAACCATCCTCAACCATGTATTGCGTAACCGGGAAGGACGCCGGGTTGCCGTTATCGTCAACGACATGAGCGAGATCAACATCGATGCCGAGCTCGTTCGTGATGGCGGAGCCAACCTGTCGCGCACCGATGAGACGCTGGTCGAACTCACCAACGGTTGCATCTGTTGCACGTTGCGTGACGACCTCCTGAGCGAAGTGCGTCGACTTGCCGCCGACGATCGCTTCGACTACCTGCTGATCGAGGGGACCGGGATTGCCGAACCTCTGCCGATCGCCGCCACATTCTCCTTCCGTGACGAAAACGGCAGCGCGCTTTGCGACGTTGCCAGGCTCGATACGATGGTTTCCGTCGTCGATGCGGCCAACCTTCTTGCCGATTATTCGAGCGCAGATTTCCTGAGTGATCGTGGCGAAAGCCGCGACACGGACGACGAACGGACACTCGTCGACCTTCTGGTAGAGCAGATCGAATTTGCCGATGTCGTCGTGATCAACAAGGTTTCGGAGGTCGGTGCGGAAACACGCGCGATGGTGCGCCAGGTCGTTGCCGCGCTCAATCCCGATGCGCGTGTCATCGAGACGGACTTCGGTCACCTGCCGCTTTCCACCATTCTCGATACCGGGCTTTTCAGCGAGGCGAAGTCCTCCCGGCACCCGTACTGGCACAAGGAGCTCTATGGCTGGGGCGATCACGTTCCGGAAACCGAAGAATACGGGATTACGAGCTTCGTCTATCGCGCACGCCGCCCCTTTGACCCGGCAGCACTCGATCGCTTTCTCGCGCAGCAATGGCCGGGCCTCATTCGCGCCAAGGGGCACTTCTGGCTGGCAACACGGCCAAACGAAATCGGACTTCTTTCGATTGCCGGCACACAGCAGCGGATGGACACCAAGGGCTTCTGGTGGGCGAGCGTATCCAGGGCGCATTGGCCACGCTACCCGCAGTTCCGTCAGTTGCTCGACCGGTATTGGGACGCCGAGTGGGGCGACCGCCGCCAGGAACTCGTTTTCATCGGCGCGGGCTTTGATCAAAAGGCAATCAGCGCAGCGCTCGACGACTGCCTGATCGGAGACGAGGCAAGCTTCGACCCGGATCTCGGCAGACATCTGACGGATCCGTTCCCGGCCTGGCAACAGGCACAGCATCACAATCCATGACCACTCATCAAAACGAGGAGACGACAATGAGCAATGAACTCTATGCAGACGGAATTGGCGAAATCACTGTCACCGGCACCATCGTGCGCATCGATCTGATGTCGCTGTCGGCCACAGAGCGCGATCAGAACAACAACCCGAAGCCGGTCTTCCGTCAGCGCATCATCATGCCGGTCGACGCTTTCGCGAATGCCGTCGACCTGATGCAGAAGGCCCTTGTTGGATTGGTCGAAGCCGGTGCGGTGCGCCGGATCAACGATCTGCCATCAAGCCCGAAGGCTGAAATCATCCAGCCGTCGGGCAGCTCGGCAAACGCATCGCCGAACTTCAACTGACCAACGCCACTTCTTCAACCCAGACACCCGGGTGGGCCATGAGTACGTTTTTGCACACCAATCTACACTGCCTTGCTCTCGTTGCACGCCATCACGGCGTCGATCTGTCGCCCGAGCGCCTGCAGCACGACTATGCAGTCGACGAACGCCCGGTCGAAATCCGGCAGTTGCTGCGCATGGCCAAGGATGCCGGACTGCGCGCAAGGCAGATCAAGCTCTCCTGGGCATCGCTGCTCCAGTTGGGCGAGGCCTTCCCGGTTCTGGCGGAACTCGACAACGGCAACTGGGTCGTCATTGCCGGCCCCGCCATGGGTGAGGAAGAGGCAAAGATCAGGGTTCTCGACCCGCTCGCCGAGCGCCCTGACTTCATTCTCCTGAACCAGGAGCAGTTCATCAGGTCCTGGTGTGGATCTGTGGTGATGATGAAGCGGAACTTCGGCATCAATGATGCCGACCAGCCCTTCGGCTTCCGCTGGTTCATTCCTGAGATCATCAAGCAGCGCAGTTTCTTCCGCGATGTCGCCCTTGCCGCCATCGTTCTTTATGGCCTTGGCCTGATGACGCCGATCTTCTTCCAGCTCGTCATCGACAAGGTGCTGGTCCATCAGAGCTACGCAACGCTGACGGTCCTGACCATCGGCATCGCCATTGCGCTTGTCTTCGATGCGGCCTTCAGCTTCCTGCGCCGATACCTGTTGCTCTATGCCACGAACAGGATCGATATCCGCATTGCGACGCGCACCTTCGGCCATCTGCTCAATCTTCCCATCGCCTTGTTCGAGCAGGCATCGGCAGGCGTCCTTGTCAAGCACATGCAGCAGACCGGCAGGATCCGCGAGTTTCTGACCGGTCGTCTGTTTCTGACACTTCTCGACGGCGTATCGTTGCTGGTCTTCATCCCGATCCTGCTTCTATACAGCGTCAAGCTGACGCTCGTCGTCATCGGATTTGCAGCCCTTGTCGGCCTCGTGGTCATGCTGCTTGTCGGTCCCTTCCAGCGCCGCCTTCAGGCACTCTACAAGGCGGAAGGCGACCGACAGGCCTTGCTCGTCGAAACCGTCCACGGCATGCGAACCGTCAAGTCGCTGGCGCTTGAACCCCGCCAACGTCGTGCCTGGGACGACTATTCGGCGCAATCGATCTCTGTCCGGTTCCGTGTCGAGAAGATCTCGACGGCCGCTCAATCGATGACCGGGCTCCTCGAAAAGCTGATGAGTGTTGCCATCATCGGGCTTGGCGCACTCGATGTCTTCAACGGCGCGATGACGATTGGTGCGCTGGTCGCATTCAACATGCTGGCTGGTCGCGTCTCTGGCCCGCTTGTCCAGATTGTGACGATGGTACACGAGTACCAGGAAGTTGCGCTCTCGGTGCGCATGCTCGGTGAGATCATGAACCAGCGCCCGGAACAGGCTGGCCGCGGTCGCGGCATTCGCCCACACCTTCGAGGCAACATCGAGTTCGACAAGGTGACGTTCCGCTACGGGCCGGACGGCCCGCCGGCGCTCGACAACGTCTCCTTCAGCATTCCCGCCGGCTCCGTCTTCGGTGTCGTTGGCAAGAGCGGTTCGGGCAAGACGACGATCACCAGGCTGATCCAGGGTCTCTATCAGAACCAGCAGGGCATCGTGCGGATGGACGGCTATGACAGCCGCGAGATCGACCTCGTGCATCTGAGGACGAGTACGGGTGTTGTGCTGCAGGACAACTTCCTCTTCCGCGGCACCGTTCGCGAAAACATCGCGGCAGCAAAGCCCGATGCAAGCATCGAGGAAATCATGGAAGCGGCACGCATTGCGGGCGCCGAGGAGTTCATCGAGCGGCTTCCGCGTGGTTTCGACACGATGCTCGAAGAAAACGCCTCGAACCTGTCGGGGGGGCAGAAACAGCGTCTGGCAATCGCCAGAGCGCTCATCACCGACCCGAAACTTTTGATTCTCGACGAGGCCACCAGCGCGCTCGACCCTGACAGCGAGACGATCATTCGTCAGAACCTCAGCCAGATTGCGGCAGGAAGAACGGTGGTCATCGTATCTCACCGGCTCTCCACGCTCGTCGACGCCGATGCCATTCTCGTCGTCGAACGCGGCAAGATCGCCGATATCGGCAGGCATGATCAGCTGGTCACACGCTGCATGACATACCGTCACCTTTGGTCACAGCAGATGAGGCAGGTAGCATGAACGCGCGCGCTCAAAAACCAGGAGAGAACCTGCCTGTTCCAACGACCGCCCCGGTCACGCAGCCGGCCCTCAGGCGCTCGCTGCCATCAGCGATTGCGGCGTTCCAGTCGGATGCCGTGGAACTGGAAGAGCGCGCTCCGCCAAGGGTCGCCCGCATGACGCTGTACGGCATCACCGCGCTGATTGCAGCGGCCATCACCTGGGCGTCGGTGTCATCGATCGACGAGGTCGTCGTTGCTCCGGGCAAGCTGATCACGACTGAGCCGACCATCGTCGTGCAGCCGCTCGAAACATCAATCATCCGAACGATCAATGTGGCGGCCGGCGCGATCGTGCAGAAGGGCCAGGTGCTTGCCACGCTTGACGCGACGTTCAGCCAGGCCGACGCCGATCAGCAGCGGGCAAAATTTGTTGCACTCGACGCCCAGGTGAAGCGTCTGGAAGCAGAGCTTGCCGGTGCGGACTACACCCAGACGGCGGGCGGATCGCGCGACGAGCTGCTTCAAATGCAGCTGTTCGGACAGCGCCGTGCCTATTATATGGCTCAATTGCAGAACTACGATCAGCAGATTGCGGCCCAGGCGGCGACAATTGCTTCCAGCCGAAACCAGGAGGCAGTCCTCACCAATCGACGCGAAACGCTGTCCCAGATCGAGGGTGCCAGGGAGCGGCTTTATAATCGCGAGAGCGGATCCCTGATAACGCTTCTGGGGTCGCGTGACGCCCGCCTTGACGTCGAGACCAGTCTGTCTGCTGTCCAGGGCAGGGCTGATGAGGCCGAGCATACCTTCGCCAAGCTCAAGGCAGACCGGCAGGCATTCATCGAGGATTTCAGGCGCGCCGCCATGGAGCAGCTTGTCGACCTGCGCAGCCAACGCGACACTGCGGCCGAGGAGCTGAAGAAGATGGAACTTCGCCGCGACATGGTGGTCCTGTCGGCACCGGCTGATGCCGTCGTGCTCGACCTTGCGGCGCGCTCCGTCGGCTCGGTGGTTCGGGAGGCAGAGCCGATCTTGACGCTTGTTCCGCTCAACGTCCCGCTTGAGGCAGAGGTCAACGTCAATACGCGTGACATCGGTCGTATCACGGCGGGCAAGGAGGCACGGATCAAGTTCGACGCCTATCCGTTCCAGAAGTTCGGCACCGCGTCCGGAAGCGTCAGGACGGTGAGCCGTGATGCTTTCACCCCATCCCAGCAGGAGGCAGCGACCCAGTCGCCAGCGCCTTACTTCAAGGCACGCATACCGCTTGCAGATCCAAGGCTCAAAGGTTCGGACGAGCCTGTGCGACTGCTTCCCGGCATGACTGTTTCAGCCGAGATCATGGTGGGGCGTCGCACCGTCATCTCCTACTTCCTCTATCCCATCCTGCGAGGGCTCGACAGCGCAATCAGAGAGCCCTGATCAGTGGGCTTTCGGGGAGCGGTCGTGGGAGGCGAATGCCTGACGGCTCGCCTCAGCGCCTCTCCTCCAGCGGGGATGCAGCGGCCTCGACAATATGCTAGTCGCACTGTCACCATCCAGGGAGGAATCGGTGACGGCAGCGACCAATCCGGCAGATGCTCGGCCAAGCGAGTTGATACGACGCATTCTGGATGAAAGCCCGCTGAAGGCAGCGAGCTTCATCGTGACCATCTACGGTGACGTCGTCGACCCGCGCGGCGGCATTGCCTGGATCGGCAACCTGATCGAGACCTGCGCGGACGTTGGCATCAGCGAGACGCTGGTGCGCACCGCCGTTTCCCGGCTCGTCGCCGCAGGCCAGCTTTCGGGAGAAAGAGAGGGACGGCGCAGCTATTACCGGCTGTCACGGGCGGCCGGCAGCGAGTTCGCGGCGGCGGCCCGCGTGCTGTTTTCTGCTCCCGAGGAGAGCGGGTGGCAGTTCGTTCATGTGACGGGGCCAGCGGTCGAAGACGGCATGCAGGCGCTGAAGCGCGCCGGTCACGCGCGTCTCAACGACCGCCTGGCGGTCGGCCCGGCGAGGGCTGTGACCACGACAGTGCCTGCCCTGGTTTTCCGCGCAGAACCGCCACAAGATCCAAAAGCCCTGCAAGAATTCGCCTCCGAGTACTGGGATCTGACAGTGCATGCGGAAGCGTATGCGGTTTTTCTGGCGCAGTTCGGCGCTCTGCTCAGCCCGGCTGCCTCCGTCAGTTTTTCGCCTTCCCTAGCGCTGACCATCCGCCTCCTGCTCGTGCATCGCTTCCGCGCCGTTCATCTACACGATCCGAGATTGCCCTCAGGCGCACTCCCCGACGATTGGCCGGGAAAGGCAGCGCGGCAGCTGTTTGCGCGGGCTTACAGGCAACTCTCCCCGGCCGCTGATGCCCACGTTGCCCGCACCTTCGTCACGGCCTCCGGCCCGTTGCCCGCCTCGACCGCAGCGACGGAGCTACGCCTGGAGATGCTGGCACACGAGGCTTTCTAGCAATCTTACGATCAGCTTTTCGGCCGCCGGCACACAGCTTTCGTGCTAAGGTTTCTTCTGCAGAATATTAAATATCACAAACTTTCCACAAAAATGCATTGCTCTGTGACATATCGCATGCTAATAACATGACCGATCGGTCGGTTAATCAATGCTGAATTGATCGGCTTTGCGAGAGCAGGAGGAAATCGCGCATGTCGGAAGCATTCATCTGTGATGCCGTTCGCACACCCATCGGTCGCTATGGCGGCGCGCTGGCGACGGTTCGCGCAGACGATCTGGCCGCCCTCCCCCTCACTGCGCTGATGGAACGAAATCCTGACGTCGACTGGAGCAAGGTCGATGATCTGATCTACGGCTGCGCCAATCAGGCGGGCGAAGACAATCGCAATGTCGGCCGCATGGCTGTCCTTTTGTCGGGCATGCCGATCAATGTCCCTGCAACAACCGTCAACCGCCTGTGCGGCTCCGGCATGGATGCCGTCGGCATGGCGGCAAGAGCGATCCGCGCCGGCGACTGTGACCTTGTGATTGCCGGCGGCGTTGAAAGCATGAGCCGGGCGCCTTTCGTCATGCCGAAGGCAGACAGCGCCTTTTCCCGCTCCAACGCCATCTACGACACGACGATCGGCTGGCGCTTCGTCAATCCGAAGATGAAGGCGGGCTTTGGCGTCGATTCCATGCCTCAGACGGCCGACAATGTGGCAGCCGATTTTGGCGTCAGCCGCACCGACCAGGACGCCTTCGCGGCCCGCAGCCAGGCCCGCTGGGCGGCTGCTCAGGAGGCCGGCCTCTTCGCGGATGAACTGGTCGCCGTCAAGGTCGCGCAAAAGAAGGGCGACCCCATCATTGTCGATCGCGACGAGCACCCTCGTCCAGGCACGACGATCGACCAGCTTTCCAGATTGAAGGGCGTCAATGGCCCTGATCTCAGCGTTACAGCCGGCAATGCATCGGGCGTCAATGACGGTGCAGCCGCTCTCGTCGTTGCAAGCGAAGCGGCCGCGAAGGCACAAGGCATGACGCCGAAGGCGCGTATCGTGGCAATGGCGGCCGCCGGCGTCGAACCGCGCATCATGGGCGTCGGCCCGGCACCGGCCGCGCGGCGGGTGCTCGAGCGCGCCGGTCTTTCGATCGGCCAGATGGATGTGATCGAGCTCAACGAGGCTTTTGCCGCCCAGGCGCTCGCCGTGTTGCGCGATCTGGACCTCCCCGATGATGCGCCCCATGTCAATCCGAATGGCGGCGCCATCGCGATGGGCCATCCGCTCGGCATGAGCGGTGCCCGGCTGGTCACGACGGCAACCTACCAATTGCATCGCCAGGGCGGTCGCTACGCGCTTTGCACCATGTGCATCGGCGTCGGCCAGGGCATCGCGATCATTCTCGAGCGCGTCTGACGCGCCAAGGCAAAGGAGACGAACCATGTACGCACAGATGGTCAAGACCGACAGCGCCCGCGTCAAGACGCTCGATGAAATGGATCCGATCGAACGCGCCTTCCAGGAGCGCATCGACGCCGGCCAGAAGATCGAGCCGAAGGAATGGATGCCCGAAGGCTATCGCAAGACACTGACGCGCCAGATCAGCCAGCATGCGCATTCCGAAATCGTCGGCCAGCTGCCCGAAGGCAACTGGATCACTCGTGCCCCGACGCTCGAGCGCAAGGCGATCCTGCTCGCCAAGGTTCAGGACGAGGCCGGGCATGGGCTTTACCTCTACTGTGCGGCCGAAACGCTCGGCATCAGCCGGGACGAGATGTACGAGCAGCTGCACAGTGGCAAGGCGAAATACTCCTCGATCTTCAACTACCCGACGCTGAGCTGGGCCGACATCGGCGCGATCGGCTGGCTGGTCGATGGCGCGGCGATTATGAACCAGGTGCCGCTGCAACGCTGTTCCTACGGGCCTTACGCCCGCGCCATGGTCCGCATCTGCAAGGAAGAAAGCTTCCATCAGCGCCAGGGCTTCGACATCCTGATGAAGATGGTCAAGGGCACGCCCGCCCAGAAGGAAATGGTCCAGGACGCCTTGAACCGCTGGTGGTGGCCATCGCTGATGATGTTTGGCCCGTCAGACGACGCATCCGTGCATTCCGCCCAGTCCATGTCCTGGAAGATCAAGCAGAATTCGAATGACGAGCTGCGCCAGAAGTTCGTCGACCAGACAGTGCCGCAGGCCGAATATCTCGGCCTGACCGTTCCGGACCCGGATCTGAAGTGGAACGAGGAAAAGGGCGGCTACGACTTCGGCGAACCTGACTGGACCGAGTTCTTCGCCGTCATCGCCGGCAACGGTCCGTGCAACGCCGAACGCCTCGGCGCCCGGCAGAAGGCATGGAACGATGGCGCATGGTTTCGGGATGGTCTCGTTGCCCACGCCGAGAAGATGACATCGCGTCGCGCCGCTCAGCGCACCGCAGCCGAATAATGCGTCCGGACGCCTCGGCGTCCGCTCCAAGCAGTCGCAAGTCTTAACAATACGCGATTTCCGGGCCACGGCCCGCGAGAAAACGCAAGACGGGAGAAATGTCCATGTCCAGCGAATGGCCTCTTTGGGAAGTCTTCATCCGCGGCCAGCACGGCCTCAATCACCGGCATGTCGGCAGCCTGCATGCGCCCGATGCCGAAATGGCCGTCAACAACGCACGTGATGTCTACACCCGCCGAAACGAAGGCGTGAGCATCTGGGTGGTGCGCTCGAGCGACATCACCGCCAGCGCGCCTTCGGACAAGGGACCACTCTTTGATCCTTCGAATTCGAAGGTCTATCGTCATCCGACGTTCTTCGACGTTCCCGAAGAAGTGGGGCATATGTGATGAGCGCTGCCTCCAACACGGCCGTCAGCCAGACGGCACTTTTCGAGTTTCTGACACGCATGGGCGACAATGCGCTGATCCTCGGTCATCGCGTTTCCGAGTGGTGCGGGCATTCGCCGGCGCTCGAGGAAGATATTGCGCTTTCCAACACCGCGCTCGATCTGATCGGCCAGACACAACTCTGGCTCGGACTTGCTGGCGAAGTCGAAGGCCGGGGCCGCAGTGCCGACAATCTCGCCTATCTGCGTGATGCCCGCGACTTCCGCAACGTCCTGCTGGTCGAGCGTCCGAATGGCGATTTTGGCAAGACGCTGATGCGTCAGTTTCTGTTCGACGCCTGGCATTTCCTGATGCTGAAGGCGCTTTGCGGCTCGACCGACAAGCGCATTGCCGAAATCGCGGAAAAAGCCACGAAGGAAGTTGCCTATCACCTCGATCGCAGTCGCGATCTGATCATCCGCCTTGGCGACGGTACCGCCGAGAGCCATCGTCGCATGCAGGAAGCGCTTGACGATCTCTGGGCCTATACCGGCGAACTCTTCATCGGCGACGCGTCCGACGCGGAGCTTGTCGCTGCCGGCATTGCGCCGGAGCCGGAAAGCCTGAAGCCCGCCTGGGATGAACTGGTCGGCGAGGCCCTGTCCGAGGCAACGCTCAAGAAGCCGGCCGATGGCTTCATGCACAAGGGCGGCAAGCGCGGCCTTCATACCGAACATATGGGCTTCATCCTGGCCGATCTGCAATTCCTGCAGCGCGCTTATCCGGGCGCGACCTGGTAACGGAAGGAGGCGGTCATGACGGCCGTAACTTTGCCTTCGACATCAGACGTCTGGCAGTGGCTTGCAGAGGTTCCGGATCCCGAGATTCCGGTGATCTCCCTGGTCGATCTCGGCATTATCAGGCATGTCGCCTTCGATGACGACACGCTGGTTGTGACGGTAACGCCGACCTATTCTGGCTGTCCGGCAACCGCGATCATCAATCTCGATATCGAGCGGGCGCTGCATGAGAAGGGCATCGAAAAGCTGCGGCTGGAACGCCAGCTTTCGCCGGCCTGGACGACGGACTGGATCAGCGCCGAAGGTCGCGAAAAGCTCAAGGCCTATGGCATTGCGCCGCCTGTCGATGGCACCGCGATCGACGGGATCCTGCGCCAGCGCGTCGATCGGCTCTCTGGCCGCTCCAATCTGACGATCGCCTGTCCGCGCTGCGGATCGGCAAACACAGAAAAGATCAGTCAGTTCGGCTCGACGCCCTGCAAGGCGAGCTATCGCTGCACCGACTGTCTGGAACCATTCGATTATTTCAAGTGCATCTGACCCTTTGCCTAGTGAGGTCCGCAATATGGCACGTTTCCATTCCCTTCAGGTCACCGACGTCAAGCGCGAGACGCGCGATGCCGTGGTCGTCACCCTTGCTCCGCTGGACGAGGACCGCGGTGCGTTCGATTTCACGCAGGGCCAGTATCTGACATTTCGCCGCCAGTTCGATGGCGAGGAACTCCGCCGCTCCTACTCGATCTGTGCCGGACGTGACGAAGGTATCCTGAGGGTCGGCATCAAGCGGGTCGACGGCGGCTGCTTTTCGACCTGGGCCAATGAAGAGCTCAAGATTGGCGATACGATGGAAGCGATGCCGCCGATGGGCGCGTTCTTCACGGCAATCGAGCCAGAAGTTTCCAAGAGCTACGTCGGCTTTGCAGCCGGCAGCGGCATCACGCCGGTGCTCTCCATCATCAAGACCACCTTGGCGCGTGAGCCCCGTTCGCGCTTCACGCTCGTCTACGCAAACCGGCAGATCAGCTCGATCATGTTCCGCGAGGAGCTGGACGATCTGAAGAATAGCTATCTCGGTCGGCTGTCCATCCTGCACGTGCTGGAAAGCGAAGCCCAGGATATCGACCTCTTCACGGGGCGCATTGATACCGAAAAGTGCGCAGCATTGTTCAGGCACTGGATCGACCTGAAATCCGTCGACACCGCATTCATCTGCGGTCCGGAACCGATGATGTTGACGATCGCGGCTGCCCTTCGCGACCACGGAATGCGCGAAGAGCAGATCAAGTTCGAGCTCTTTGCGTCCTCGCAGCCAGGCCGGGCGCGCCGAAAGACGGAAAGCGCTGCCTCTGCGGATCGCCACGCGGCGTGCGAGGCGACCGTCACCCTCGACGGTGCAACCCGTGTCTTCAAGATGCCGAAGCAGGGGCAAACCTTGCTGGAAGCCGCGCTCGAGAACAACATGGACGCGCCCTACGCCTGCAAGGCAGGTGTCTGTTCCACGTGTCGGGCCAAGGTGATCGAGGGCGAGACCGAGATGGAGGTCAACCATGCGCTCGAGGATTACGAAGTGCGCCAGGGCTATGTTCTGACCTGCCAATGTTATCCGCTGAGCGACCGGGTCGTGGTCAGCTACGATCAATAAGGCGCGAAAGCGAGGGAGGAATAGCCAATGTCCGATACGATGCCGATCGAGGAATACCTGCTGAAAGGTGGCGTGCTGACGTCGCCTGACAATGTGACCCCACGCTATCGCGGCGAGCTTTTGCGCCTGATGGCAAGTTTCGTCGATAGCGAGCTTGCGGGTGCAGCCGGCTTTGCCGATACGATCAACGATGCGCCGGGCATCAAGGAGCGCATCGCCTCTGCCAAGATCGTGCTCGAAAAGACCGACCATGCCGGTCGGGTCCTCGAGATCATGGGCAGCTTCGGCGCCGACACCGGCCGTTACGCCGTGCATCATCCCTGGGACGCCCGGCTGGAGCGCGACGCCGATATCGGTGCGGCGCGTCAGGGCGGCGACATGCGCCTTTCGGTCTTCCACTATCCCCTGCATGGCTGGATCGACGCGGTGGTCATGAACGTGCTGATGGGGACCGCGAGTACCATCCAGCTTCGCGAACTTGCCCGCGTTTCCTACCAGCCACTTGCCGAAGTGTTCCGCGCCATTCTACCCAGCGAGGCGCATCACACCGAACTCGGCATCGAGGGACTGAAGAAAATTGCCGAGACGGAAGACGGAGCAACGGCAGCGCGCAAGGCAATCGCCTATTGGCGCCCGCGCGTTGCGGCAAGCTTCGGGCTCTCCGGCTCGGCGCGCTACGAAACGCTGGCTCGCTTCGGCCTTCGCCACACACCCAACGAGACGCTGCTATCCGAATGGCAGGCGGCCGTTGATGCGCAGCTTGCTGCGCGCAATCTGAACTGACCGGAAGGATAAGACGATGAACGTCCTGGTAAACCCGCCGCGCCGCCTCGAAAGCTATGTTTATGGCCGCTGGGTTCCCGGCACGAAGGATGGCGCCGAACTCCTCGACGCTTCGACAGGCGCACCGGTTGCATTGATCGATTCCACCGGCGTCGACTTTGCCGCATCTCTGGCCTACGGCCGTAAGAAGGCTGGTCCGGCCCTGCGTCGCATGTCGTTTCATGAGCGCGCCGCCATGCTGAAGGCACTTGGCCAGGCGCTGATGGAGAGGAAGGAAGAATTCTACGCCCTTTCCTCGGCCACCGGTGCGACCAAGGCAGACAGCTGGATCGATATCGATGGCGGCATTGGGACTCTCTTGTCCTATGCCTCAAAGGGACGGCGCGAGTTGCCGAATACGCGCGTGCTTGTTGACGGCGACGTGGAAAACCTGTCGCGCGACGGCACGTTTGCCGCCCGGCACATCCTGTCGCCGCTGCAGGGCGTCGCCATTCACATCAATGCCTTCAACTTTCCGGTCTGGGGCATGCTGGAGAAGCTGGCGCCGACCCTGCTTGCCGGCATGCCGGCTATCGTCAAGCCGGCGAGCCAGACGGCCTATCTGACCGAACTGGTCATGCGCCGCATGGTCGAGACGGGCCTGCTTCCCGAAGGCGCCGTGCAACTTGTCTGCGGCTCCGTCGGAGATCTTCTTGATCATGTCGACGGACAGGATGCCGTCACCTTTACCGGTTCGGCCTGGACCGGCCGCAAGCTGAAGACTCATCCGGCAATCATCGAGAATTCGGTCCGCTTCACCATGGAGGCCGACAGTCTCAATGCCTCTGTCCTCGGTCTCGACGCGGCCCCTGGCACCGAGGAGTTCGACCTTTTCGTCAAGGAAGTCTCCCGCGAGATGACGGCGAAGGCCGGCCAGAAGTGCACGGCGATCCGTCGCGTCATCGCACCCCGCGCCTATTGCGACGCTCTTGTCGCCGCTCTCGGCGATCGTCTTGGCAAGACGGCGCTCGGCAATGCCGCCGATGAAAACGTCCGAATGGGCCCGCTCGCAAGCCTTGCCCAGCGCGACGAGGTCCGCGCCCGCATCCGCGATCTTCTTACCGATGCCGAGATCGTTGCCGGCGATCCGGACAATCCCCGCGTCGTCTCCGGAGACGCTGAGGCCGGAGCCTTCCTCAATCCAGTGCTGCTATACTGCGACAAACCTTGGGACGCCCGGGCTGTTCACGACGTCGAAGCCTTCGGCCCGGTCAGCACGGTCATGCCCTATGACAGCGCCGAGGAGGCTGTCGACCTTGCCCGCCGCGGCAAGGGAAGCCTGGTATCGTCGGTCTTCACCAATGATCAGGCCTTTGCCGAAGAGGTTGTTCTCGGCATGGCGCCCTTCCACGGCCGCGTACTGATCGGCAACAGGGTCAGCGCCAAGACCTCGACCGGCCATGGCTCACCGCTGCCGGGTCTCGTGCACGGCGGCCCGGGACGTGCCGGCGGCGGCGAGGAGTTGGGCGGACTTCGTGGGGTCAAGCATTACATGCAGCGCACCGCGGTCCAGGGCTCGCCAACGCTTCTTTCGGCGGTCACCGGCCGCTGGGTTGCGGATGCCGAGGTCCGCAAGGATGGCGAACATCCCTTCCGCAAGTCGCTCACGGAACTGCGGATCGGCGACCAGCTTGTCACCGGAACACGCACCGTCACGCTTGAGGATATCGAGCACTTCGCCAACTTCACCGGCGACACCTTCTACGCCCATATGGACGAGGAAGCCGCCCGCGCCAATCCGTTCTTCGATGGTCGCGTTGCCCATGGCTACCTGATCGTCTCATTTGCTGCCGGCCTCTTCGTCGACCCGGCCCCCGGCCCGGTTCTCGCCAATTACGGCGTCGACAACCTGCGCTTCCTCACGCCGGTCAACCCGGGCGATACGTTGCAGGTGAAATTGACCTGCAAGGAGATCAATCCGCGCATCGGCGCCGAGCACGGCGAAGTGCGCTGGGACTGCAATGTGACCAACCAGAACGGTGCGACGGTCGCCCAATACGATGTCTTGACGATGGTCGCCAAGACAAGAGACTAAGGCAAGAGACTAAGACAAGGGTCTAAGACAAGGGACTGATCCGATGGCTATGGTCTATTCCTATGATGGCGTCGTGCCTGTGATCCATCCGGCGGCCTTCGTCCATCCGGCCGCGGTGGTGATCGGCGACGTCATCATCGGACCGGCCTGCTATGTCGGGCCTTGCGCCGTGCTGCGCGGGGATTTCGGGCGCATTGTCATGGAACGCGGTTCGAACGTCCAGGAGACCTGCGTCGTGCACAGTTTCCCAAATGTCGAGGTGGTGATCGGCGAGGAAGGCCACATCGGGCATGGCGCCGTGCTGCACGGCTGCCGGATCGGTCGCAATGCCATGGTGGGGATGAATGCGGTCGTCATGGACGAGGCTGTCATCGGCGAAAATTCGATCGTTGCCGCCATGGCTTTCGTCAAGGCAGGGGCCGACATCCCGGCAAACAGCCTGGCGGTCGGCTCGCCGGCCAGGGTCATCCGCGAACTCAGTGAAAAGGAAATCGCCTGGAAGCGCCAGGGCACTGGCGTTTACCAACGCCTCGCCCTGGAGGCCAGGGAAAAGCTTCAACCAGCCGAACCCCTCACCGAGCCGGAGGAAGACCGGCGACGGATCCAGGCACCCGAATACGATCCATTGATCCTGGAACGTCTGAAATTCGGCGATTGAGGCAAAGCACGCTTCACCCAAAAAGGGCGACGGATACTCGAGTGTCAGAAGCTTTTAGGATTGTCTTTGGCAGCGGGCAAGACATTGATTTCGCTTACTGCGCCGGGATAATCCCTGGCACCCTTCCAGATGCGTCCTACGCGTGATCGACAACATCCGTTGGGTCACCACCATGAGGAAGCTCAGAAGACATTGGCCAACATGAGCGCAATACTCACGACACCAGGCTCCAAAATCCCGACTTCCTTCCGTAGTCGCGCTTGATGACCACCATATACACCTCATGTGGCCGAACGCTGCCGAAATCCTCGATCTGACTCGCCAGGGACCGGCATTCTGCAAGGTGTCGTGCCGCGTGCTTGTAACGGCTCGATCGGCCGCTCTCCAAAGTAAAGTCGATCATTGATCGCAGCACGATCGTCGCGGCCAGTGGTTGTTTCGTCGAAAGCGCTTCCGCAGCCGGCGTCATCAACTCATAGAGGTCGCCATCCAGTTCCGCCGCCCGCTTCGTAACGAGCTTTGACGCTTCCGCCAATGAAGGCCAGCGCAGGAAGAAGTAGAGAGCGCGATGAACGTCCGGGAACGCTTGGGCGTAGGCGAACGCCCTCTCCTCCGCTTCCAGATCGTCGAAGTCCGGCAGGCGGCGCGCATAGGCGCGCAGGTGGTCGTCGTTCAGGGACTGCTCGAAGCACTCCCAGCGAAACGCCTGGGCTTCGTCGTTGCGCCCCAGGGCTTCCAGTGCCTCGGCGCGGGCAAGCTGCCATTCGAAGGGGACATCCGCCCGGCCTTTCGCATCAACCTTCTCGAGGGCTTTCAGTGCTTCCTCAGCCCGTCCCGCCGAGACCAGACGGTTGGCGATGTCAGCCGCGACCATCGGCGCTCCATGTGTCCTTTCCGGCTGCTGCGCAATATAGGCATCCACATCACCCTGGGCGTCGGCTATTTCCTGCAGCGCGATACGAATGGTCAGATCCTGGTGATTGCCGTAAACCTCGTCCTCGTAGATCGGGCCAGCGCTGCTCCAGCCGATGACCTTCTGATCTTTCTTGGCCGGCTTCTCCTTGGGCTGGTTCGACCAGCCGACAAAGAGAGCCTTGAGACGCTCCAATCCTTCATTCGCCAGCGCCGCCACCATTGCAGTAATCAGCCGGTCGAACTGGCCGTAAGCATTGCTTTGAACTGCCTTGAATATCTTCTCGGCCAGGACATCGGCATCGATATTCGCCGCCTTGGCGATCGCGCCGGCGTCGGTGCAGGCTTGATGGAAGCTCTGGATCAACGAGCCGCTGCCATCGTCCGATCGCTGAAATAGAGGATCCGCAACCGCTAAAAACTGCCAGATTAGCTCAAACGCTCCTGCGGGATCGTTGGGCGCGACGGTTTCGACGATCGACTTGCGCTGGGTCTCCAGGTCGGTCCTGGTCGCCTTCACCTTTCGCCAATCAACGAAGGTCTTGGCGCGTGCAATGCTGGAAAGCCTCTTGCGAACCTCCCTGGCAACTTCGGCGATGCTATGGTTGCCAGCAAGCTCCATACGAAGCCGACGCTTGTGCGCAGCGCTGCCGGTGCTGATTTCCATGAGAAGCTCGGCGAGGCGTTGCACGCCGAGAGCTTCAAGGTTCTTCGCATTAAGTGTCGTCTTGGCTGCCATGGGTCTTTGATGATCTGTGTCGCGCGGACGTTACCCCAGCGCACCACGAAGTCCAAGACGAGAGTGCCGGGATAGTCCTTGGTTTCCCTCCTGGACCTATCCTTTGATAGGTGATAGCCGGCTGACGGCCCCATTACAGTCTCTTGCCGCAACAGCGACCGTACCGTCTCATTTTCGGAAGAACCGGCAGTTGTGTGAGCGCAATATTTGCAAGAGAAGCGGAAATAATTTCCGCCCTCCGTGCTTTACTGGCTATCCGCGACATTGGACCCGTATTCGCCGACACCGCTTTCGGACGGAATTGATAATCTTCTCGAGGACTCTCACCGGATCGCCAGCCAGAGCCTCGACTTGCGGCGCTACGTCGTCGCACGCGGCGCTGACACGCTCGGCAAGTTCCACAACGCGCCTCAAAGTCGATGCACCGCTTAATCCAACCTCGTCTGCCAGGGCCTGCCAATCCGCTCGCCGTAGGTCCGGAGCGTTGAACCGGCCGGCGATCCCCTGCGGCAAACTTTGGTCAACCTGGCGGTACACAGCCGCGCACATCAGGTCATAGAGCGGCGCCATCTTCGCTGACCCGCCAGCACCGATCAGGATGGAATAATTCTTGGCATGGGAATCCGAATTGCAAATCAGCACGTTGAATATAACTGCATCGAGCAGCGTCAGGCGCTCGGCAGGCGAAACCAGATCGCTGGCGGTGTCGAACATCATTTTCAGGGTCACGCCGCGTCCGGTGGAGGAGCGCTCATATTTCTGCGATGGGAAGTTGCCCGTTAGCTGGCAAAAATCCTCCTGATGCAGTCGACGAGTCTCGCCTTGCGGATCGGTGAAGCGGTCATAGCGCTTCACGAGCAGATAGCGCCGGTTACCCGCGACACCGATCGTTGCTTCGGCGGCCCCCAGTCCACAGGCGCGCGCGAGGGTAAGGCAGAAGGCTTCGTTCTCGACACTGCCCGCAAGCCGTTTTGAACCCGGCTTCAGAATATGGGTTGAGGGTGTCCCATCGATCGGAATAGAGATGGCGCCACCCTCATCCACGAAGACCGGTAGCTTCTCTTGCACGCCCGCAAGAGACATGGAGACGCCACGTTCTCCAACCAGGAAGGGTTTTGCCGGAAGCTCGTCCAGGATGCGCTCCAGTGCCGTCGCATCCGGCACGGGCTGCAGATGAATGCCCGGCTTACGGGGCGCACCAATCGACAATGCACCCGCCGTGTCCCGCCCGATGTGGCCGAGCAGACCAACGATGTCCTGGGGCGAGACCTTCAGCCGCTGGCCGATTTCGGCGAGGTGCGTTTCCGGAAGCAGATTTGCAAGCCAGGGCAGGAGCCGTTCAGCACCGACTGGGCCTGAACGGAGCGACATGGTCAGCGACACTGGGAAGGCCGAGCGGCGCGCTTCCCAGCTCGGGTCATAGTCCAGTCGCCACTCGCCATCGAAGGTCAGGTGGGCGACGGGGTGGGCTTCGTAGAAGATCGTCGTCATCGACCGTCACCGAAGGTCGGCAGGAAGTCCAGGTCATCGTCAGGCGAGGCCGGGGCGGCTTGGGCCGTCCTGAGATCGCCGATCTCGATGCCGACAGTGCGCGCCACGATCAAGGACTTTTCAAGCTGGCAGCTTGGCTTGCCGGATTCGAGCTCGACGATGAAGCGCTCGCCGGTGCCGGACCGGGCGGCAAGCTCGGTCTGTGTCCAGCCAAGCGCCTTCCGATTTTCCCGGATGGCGGCGCCGAAATCGCGTGCGGACCTGAACATCGAGCATCTCCTGAGGTGGCTTACCGTACAGGAAGATTCCCGTTAGATCAACGCAAGCCTTACCGATCGGGAAGCGTGTGTCCGAAGGCATAAAAATCACCCCGATCGGGAAGTTTTGCGCATCCTGATACCCTTGCGCGTGTGGTACAGGCCGAGGATGCGATCAAGCTCGCAGTGATAGAAGCCTTCAACGAGGCGAATATCTTGAAGCGAGAACTAGCCCGCCGCCACGGCAAGACCGAAAATGAAGCCAGACGGATCTTGGATCCTGACCATCATTCCAAGCTTGGTCAGCTGCAGGATGCGATGCAGGCGCTCGGCAAAACCATCGTCGTTTCGGTTCTCAAAGCGGCTTGAAACAGAGAAAGGCGCGGACCGGGAGCCGCGCCTTTTTTCCTCACAAGGCCTAATTATCAATATCCGCCTGCACCACCGCCTCTGGGAAAGAGTGCCTCAGGCGGCATCGTCCGACCGGTATTCCCGCTGCCGTTTCCGATGCCGTTGCTCTTCGGCAGCGATCAATCGCCTCGAGAATTCTGCCGGCTATCGACGCCGCAAACTGGTCGCCAGCTGCACAAGTTTCGCTGCCAGCGCATTACCTGCTTTTGATCCGGATTGCTCGATCGCACTTCCAGCCTCGCGACCGCCTTGAGCAAAACGATCCTCGATACCCTCGAAGACATTCAAGCTGTTCGCCCCGGACTGCGACGCTTTTCTTTCTCTTTGTGATTTCTGGCTCTTTGTGATTTCTGGGATATACTGGAAAATCATGAGCGTTCCGCAGGTGGTAGCGCTGAGCTTGAAGCGTTGGCGGTGGGTGCCGCCAATCCTGATCTCGTTGTTCTTGCTGCTCTTAGCTCCAGGCATCTTCACGCTGTCGGCGTCGGCGCAATCCAATCGCGCTGCGGTCGTCCTCAAGGTGAACGGCGCCATCGGACCTGCAACGGCAGATTATGTCATACGGGGCCTTCAGCGTGCCGGCGGACATGCCAGCCTGATTATCCTTGAGATGGACACGCCCGGTGGCCTCGACACGTCCATGCGGGACATCATTCGTGCCATCCTTGCCTCGCCCGTGCCAGTCGCCGGCTTCGTTGCACCGAGCGGCGCAAGGGCTGCCAGCGCGGGTACCTATATTCTCTATGCAAGCCACATTGCGGCGATGGCGCCCGGCACCAACATAGGAGCAGCGACACCGATCGCACTCGGGGTGAACCCTTTTGGCGGCGATGCAAAACCCGGGAAAGAACCGGACAAGCAAAATGACAAGCAAGCCGAGCCTCCAGCCAGTGCCAGCGAAAAGAAGATCATCAACGACGCGGTGGCGTATATTCGCGGGCTTGCGGAATTGCGCAATCGCAACGCCGACTGGGCAGAGCGGGCCGTGCGGGAAGGCGCGAGCCTTTCATCGACCGCAGCGGTGCGCGAACATGTCATTGATTTCACGGCGGTGGATGTCAACGATCTCCTTGCGCAGGCACAGGCGCGCGTGGTGCGGGTCGGTCAGACAGACATGCGAATTGATACCGCCGGTTTGACGGTACAGGAGTTCGAGCCGGACTGGCGAACACGCCTGCTTTCGGTGATTACCGATCCAAACATCGCAATCATCCTGATGATGGTTGGTATCTATGGCCTCATCTTCGAGTTTCTTGCGCCCGGGACGATGTTTCCCGGAACGATCGGCGGCATCTCACTCCTTCTTGGTCTCTATGCCCTGGCATTGCTTCCGGTGAGCTTTGCCGGCATCGGGCTCATCATCCTCGGCGTCGGATTGACGGTGGCCGAGATGCATTCGCCAAGCTTCGGCGCTCTGGGCATCGGCGGCGGGGTAGCCATGATCCTCGGCGCAACCATTCTGTTTGATACGGATATGCCGGGCCTTCAGGTTTCCCGCCCTGTACTTGGCGCAATCGCTCTTGCCAGCCTCGTTTTCAGCCTGCTCGTTGCACGCCTGGCATTTGCCTCGCGGTGGCGCAAAGTCGCGACGGGCGCTGAGCAGATGATCGGTATTTCGGGCCAGGTCGAGAGTTGGGCCGGGCCTACAGGCTATGTCATCACGCATGGCGAGCGCTGGAAGGCGATTTCCACCGAGGTGCTCGCCGCCGGGGACGCTGTCGAGGTAATCGCCCGCAACGGTCTGACGCTCGAGGTCGAGAGACGCCCCGACAAGAGCTAGCGGCCTGAAGAGAGCAGGAGAACGTCATGGCTATGTTTGCAGATCTTGCCTTTTATCTTGTGGCGATCCTTATCTTGCTCGTGATCATTGCATCCGCGATCAAGATCCTGCGGGAATACGAACGTGGCGTCGTTTTCACGCTTGGCCGCTTCACAGGCGTCAAGGGACCCGGCCTGATACTCCTGATCCCCTACGTCCAGCAAATGATCCGGGTCGACTTGCGCACGCGGGTACTCGATGTGCCGAGCCAGGACGTCATTTCTCATGACAATGTCTCGGTCCGTGTCAGCGCGGTGATCTACTTCAGGGTCATTGATCCCGGAAAGTCGACGATACAGGTCGAGGATTTCATGATGGCGACAAGCCAGCTTGCCCAGACGACATTGCGCTCGGTCCTCGGCAAGCATGACCTAGACGAGATGCTGGCGGAACGTGACCGGCTCAACCTGGATATTCAGGAAATCCTTGACGCTCAGACGGATGCCTGGGGCATCAAAGTCGCCACTGTCGAGATCAAGCATGTCGACATCAACGAATCGATGATCCGCGCAATTGCCCGCCAGGCGGAAGCCGAACGCGAGCGCCGCGCAAAAGTCATCAATGCCGAGGGTGAACAGCAGGCGGCTGCAAAGCTCCTCGAAGCGGCCCAAGTCCTCGCCAGGCAGCCAGAGGCCATGCAGCTGCGCTATCTGAACACCTTGAACGTCATCGCAAGCGAGAAGAGCTCGACGATCCTGTTCCCCTTTCCGATGGAGTTCGGCAATCTCATGGCTCCCAAACCGAAATGATCAACCTTCAGGCTCGGCCTGCCGGTCATGATCATCTCAAGGGGCCTTATGCGCGACCGAAGCGCAATAGGCGAAACGCCGCGGGCCCTAGCGGACCGCCTTGACGCCCTCGAGGATAAGGGTCGTGGCGATATCGGCATACTCGTCACGGCTGACCTGGCCGCCTGGGCGAAACCACATGTAGACCCAGTTCATCATGCCGAAGAGCGACATCGTCACTGGCATCAGCAGAGGCTTGCTGGCGTTGAGGTCGGGGTTGATCTCGATGATGGTATTGGAGAAGCGCTTGACGATCCGGCGCTCGATGGCGCGCAACTCGTCCAGCTGTTCTTGCGACAGCGCACTCGTGCCGTTCAGCTGCACCTTGTGCTCGTTGTCCGCATCGCGATAATTCTCCAGGACTTGCCGGACCAGCAGCCGAAGTCGCTCCTGAGGCGTCACACTGGGTTCGTCTGCGGCAGCAACGGCAGCTTCCAGTTCCTCGAGATGGTTGCGAATGATATCGAAAATCAACGCGTCCTTGCTCGGGTAATAGTGATAGAGGAGGGCTTTGGAAACATTGCTGCGCGAGGCAATGTGGGCCATGGAGGCTTTCTCCATTCCCATTTCCGCAAAGACGGCAGCGGCGCTGCTCAAGAGGCTGCGTTGTTTCTCTTCAAAATCGATCGCGCGCGTTCGTGCCATATTATCCTGCGTTCCTGTTTTTCCTCCGCGCCCCCACGCGATGAGCCGAAGGGCTCGTGATTTGCGCTTCCCGGAATGATCATCACGCCGGGAAGCAATCGCCTCTATTCCTTTGGCCTGTTGTCGACGACCCGCTTTGCCTTGCCCTCGGATCGTGCGACTCCACCCGGGTCGCGAATCTCGATCTTCGTGGTAACACCAACGACGCTCTTGATGTAGTGGGCAAGGGATTTTGCCGAGGAGGCGCGTGCAGTTTCGTCCGCAGCCTCAGGCGTGCACTCGACATGAACCGTCATCTGATCCATGCGACCGGCGCGGCTGAGCTCGATCTGGAAGTGCGGAGCGAGCCCCTGACACTTCAGAATCTGCTCCTCGATCTGGGTCGGGAAGACGTTGACCCCGCGAAGGATCATCATGTCGTCGGAGCGGCCGGTGATCTTTTCGATGCGGCGCATGGAGCGGGCCGTGCCGGGCAGCAGCCGCGTCAGGTCGCGCGTGCGGTAGCGGATGATCGGCAGACCTTCCTTGGTCAGCGTCGTGAAGACAAGCTCGCCCATTTCGCCATCGGGAAGGACCTCGCCCGTCGCCGGGTCGATGATTTCAGGATAGAAATGGTCTTCCCAGATGTGCAGCCCGTCCTTGGTCTCGACGCACTCACTGGCAACGCCGGGACCCATGACTTCGGAGAGGCCATAGATATCGACCGCATGCATGTCGAATGACTGCTCGATTTCCTGGCGCATCGCGTTCGTCCAGGGCTCGGCGCCGAAGATGCCGACCGCCAGCGAGCTCTCGCGCGGGTCTATGCCCTGTCTGTGGAACTCGTCGAGGATGGAGAGCATATAGGATGGCGTCACCATGATGATGCGCGGCCGGAAATCCTGTATCAACGTGACCTGACGCTCTGTCATGCCGCCCGACATCGGCACGACGGTACAGCCAAGCCGTTCGGCGCCGTAGTGGGCACCAAGGCCGCCCGTGAAGAGCCCGTAGCCGTAGGCGACGTGGACCATGTCTCCAGGCCGGCCACCGGCAGCACGGATCGAGCGCGCCACCATATCCGCCCAGACGTCGATGTCCTTCTGCGTATAGCCGACGACCGTCGGCTTGCCCGTGGTGCCCGAAGATCCATGGATGCGCGTCAGCTTCTCGCGCGGCACGGCAAACATGCCAAAGGGATAGGTATCGCGAAGATCCTTCTTGGTCGTGAAGGGGAACTTTGCGAGATCGGCCAGCGACTTCAGATCCGACGGATGGACGCCCGCTTCGTCGAAACGCGCCCTGTAGAAGGGCGAATTCTCATAGGAATGGCTCAGTGACCACTTCATCCTGGCAAGCTGAAGTGCGGCGATCTCGTCACGCGATGCTGTTTCTATCGCGTCGAGGTCGCCAGGGCGGGGTGAAAGGTCTTCCATGTCTGTCTCTCCTCCGAGATGAATGACCGGCGGCTTTACGCCTCTTCCGGCAAAAGGGTGCCCTTGACGGTGCGCGAATGGCCACGGAACTCGGCAATGTGCTCGCCGTTCTGATTGGTCACGTTGATATCGTAGATGCCGCCACGCCCGCGCCGTGAAACCTCCCGCGCGGTTGCCGTCAAGCGATCGCCGGCAAAGGCCGGTGCAATGTAGGTAACCGAGCAATGCTGCGCGACGGCCCGCTGATTGTAGGTGTTGCAGGCAAAGGCGAAGGCGGAATCGGCCAGCGTGAAGATGTATCCGCCGTGGCAGGTCCCATGGCCGTTGGTCATCTCCGGCTTGATGACCATCGAAATGACCGCCATGCCGGGTGCCACACGTTCCATCGCCATGCCAAGGCGACGGGAGGCATTGTCGTCGCGCCACATGGCGTCTGCGCAGGCGTTCGCAAGCTCCTGGGCCGTGAGAATGATCCTGTCGGTCATTGTCCCTTGAACTCCGGCTTGCGCTTTTCCAGGAAGGCGGCGACGCCCTCGGCATAGTCGGCACTGCGTCCAGCTTCGCGCTGCAGATCGCGTTCAAGCTCAAGCTGCTCATCGAGCGAATTGGTTGCCGCTGCCTGGATCGCGCGCTTGGTCATGCCGAGACCCTTTGTCGGTCCGGCCGCAAGTTTGGCGGCAACGGTCCTGGCTTCATCGAGGAGTGCCGCATCGTCGACCGTCTTCCAGATCAGCCCCCAGCTTGCCGCCGTTTCTGCGTCGAGCGGCTCGGCGGTCAGTGCCAGCGCCTTGGCGCGCGCTTCGCCAAGCAGCCGCGGCAGGCTCCAGGTGCCGCCGGAATCGGGTACGAGGCCGATCTTGGCGAAAGCCTGAATGAACCGCGCCGAGCGAGCCGCCAGAGTGATATCGCATGCAAGCGCGATATTGGCGCCCGCACCCGCGGCAACGCCGTTGACGGCACAGATGACGGGCTTTTCCAGTGTCCTGATCAGCCGGATCAGCGGGTTGTAGAAAAGCTCGATCGTGCGTCCAAGGTCGGGGGCCGCCCCACCCTTGCGCGGATCGCGGTCGCCGAGGTCCTGCCCCGCGCAGAAGCCGCGACCGGCGCCGGTCAGAAGTACCGCCCGAACGGATGCATCCCGATGCGCACGTTCGAAGCCTGCCCTGAGCGCCAGATGCATCTCTTCATTGAAGGCGTTGAGCTTGTCTGGACGGTTGAGCGTCAACGTAAGGACGCCATCGGCAAATGCCGATAGGACGGTGTCGGATTCGGACATGTTTCCTCCAGTTCCGCCAGGATCGGGCGGTTCATGAAAAAACTCTTGCATAAACCGACCGGCCGGTCAATTATAAATCCACAGCATGAGAGGAACATGTGAATGGATGCCCTTTTCGACCGCCACCAGCCAACCCTTGCCGCAGCCCTGAAGGCTGCGCAGGAACGCGGTTATTGGTCGGCCTATCCTGAAATCCCGAGCGGCAAGATCTATGGCGAAACCGCCAAGGACGATGGCCTGGCATCCTACAATGCCCGGCTCGGCAAGCCTTTTGCCTTGCCTGGCCATCCGGAGACGGCGAAGGTCGGCGCGGAAGTCTCGCCATTCGGCCCGACGCTCGGCATCACCTATCCGGCCGCAGATGCAGACACGCTGATCGCCGCCTCGCAGGCTGCGGCACCCGCATGGGCGGATGCGGCGGTCAAGACCCGCGTCGGCATCTGCCTCGAAGTTCTGGCCCGCCTCAATCGCATCAGCTTCGAAATCGCCAATGCCGTCATGCACACAACGGGACAGGCCTTTGCCATGGCATTCCAGGCTGGCGGACCGCATGCGCAGGACCGCGGCCTCGAAGCCGTTGCCTATGCCTTCGCAGAGATGACCCGCACGCCGGCTCAGGCCATCTGGACCAAACCGCAGGGCAAGGCCGAGCCGATCGTTCTGGAAAAACACTGGCGGATCGTGCCGCGTGGGATCTCGCTGGTGATCGGCTGCCAGACATTTCCGACCTGGAACAGCTATCCAGGCCTGTTTGCCAGCCTTGCGACCGGCAACACCGTCATCGTCAAGCCGCATCCGGGCGCAATCCTGCCATTGGCGATCACGGTTTCAGTCATTCGCCAGGTGCTTGCCGAAGAGGGATTTGACGCCAATATCGCGCTTCTGGCCGCCGACGCGCCGGGTGCCGAAATCACCCGCGATCTCGTTGAGAACAATGCGGTGCAGCTCATCGACTACACCGGCTCGAACAGCTTCGGCGAATGGGTGCGCAAGCATGCCGGAGACGCTCAGGTCTACACCGAAGAGGCTGGCGTCAATTCGATTGTCGTTGCCGGCACCGATAACTTTGCAGGCATGTGCGCCAATATCGCCTTTTCTCTTTCGCTCTACAGCGGCCAGATGTGCACCGCCCCGCAGAACATCTTCGTTCCAAGGAACGGCATTAAGACCGATGAGGACCACAAGAGCTTCGACGACGTGGCAAAGGCAATTGCCGCAGCCATCGACGACCTTCTTGCCGATCCGGCACGCGCCGGGGGGGTCTGTGGCGCGATAGCCAATCCGGCTACTCTATCGCGCATTGAGACCGCCCGCAGCCTCGGAACACTCATTCGCGACTCTGCCCCGGTCACGACAGCCGGGAATGCGCGCACGGCAACGCCCCTCGTCCTTGCTGTCGATGCCGACAAGACGGATGCGCATGAGGAAGAGCGCTTCGGTCCGATCGCCTTCATTGTCGCTGTTGCGGATGTTGCCGTGGGCATTGAAAAGGCATCAAGCCTTGCCCGTCGGAAGGGTGCGATCACCGCGGCACTTTATGACACCGACGATCGGCGCATCGACGCTGCTGTCGACGCCTTCGCCAGGGCGGGCGTCAATCTCTCGATCAATCTGACCGGCGGCATCTTCGTCAATCAGAGTGCTGCGTTCAGTGATTTCCACGTCACCGGCGCCAACCCGGCCGGCAATGCCAGCCTGACAGACGCGGCCTTCGTGGCCAACCGCTTCCGCACCGTCATGTGGCGCCGTCCGAAGGCGGCGTGACGACTTTGACTTAACCTTTGTTCTCTTGGGAGGAGACTGACATGAAATTTGCGATGACCACCGCGCTCGCGGGTACGCTTGCGCTTGGGCTTGGCTTTGCCGGCGAAGCCCTTGCCGACATCCGCATCGGAGCGACTGTCTCGGAAACAGGACCCGCCTCGTTCCTTGGCGACCCTGAAGCCAAGACGCTGAAGCTCTTGGTCGACGAGATCAATGCGGCTGGCGGCGTTCTCGGTGAGAAGCTCGAGCTCGTCATCTACGACGACGGCGGCGATCCGAACAAGGCACGCACCTTCGCAACGCGTCTGGTCGAGGACGACGAAGTCACCGCGGTCATTGGCGGCACCACCACCGGCACCTCGATGGCAATCATCCCGGTTGCCGAAGATGCCGAGATCCCATTCATCTCGCTTGCTGGCGCCATCGAAATCATCGACCCGGTAAAGCCCTATACGTTCAAGACGCCGCATACCGATCGCATGGCCTGCGCAAAGATCTTCGACGACATGAAGAAGAAGGGCTTCACGAAGATCGGCATGATCTCCGGTTCCGACGGCTTCGGCGCCTCCATGCACAAGCAGTGCCTGGCCATCGTTGGCGACTATGGCATTGAGGTCGTTGCAGACGAAACCTATGGGCCGAGCGATGCGGACATGACCCCGCAGCTCACCAACATCAAGAACACTTCAGGCGTGCAGGCAATCCTCAACCCGGGCTTCGGCCAGGGTCCGGCAATTGTCACCCGCAACTACGCACAGCTCGCCGTCGGTCTGCCGCTTTATCAGTCGCACGGTGTTGCCTCCAACGGCTTCATCGATCTGGCTGGCGCGAGTGCGGCCGAAGGCATTCGCCTGCCGGGTACCGCCCTGCTGGTGGCCGACCTCCTGCCGGAAAACGATCCGCAGCGCGCGGTCGTTGCCGCCTACAAGAAGAGCTTCGAAACAGCGACGGGCAAGCCGGTATCGACCTTTGGTGGCTATGCGCACGACGCGCTCCGCATCCTCGTCGACGCGATCAACCGTGCGGGCAAAGCCGATCCCGCAGCCATTCGCGAAGCCATTGAGCAGACGAAGGGCCTCGTCGGAACGACCGGAACCGTCACCATGACGGCGGACGATCACCTCGGACTCGATCTCACGGCCTTCCGCATGCTGGAGATCCGTGACGGTAGCTGGAAGATCGTCGACTAAGTGCCGAACCGTGCTTTCGGGAGCGTGTGACGCTCCCGATCAGGCGCGGTGCAAAGGGAGGCAGCCATGGCCGAGTTCATGCAATTTCTGCTGTCCGGGGTGACGGTCGGTGCGGTCTACGCGCTGGTGGCCCTCGGCTTCACCATCATCTACAACGCATCCGATGTCGTGAACTTCGCCCAGGGCGAATTCGTCATGCTCGGCGGCATGATCACCGTCTTTTCCTATCAGGCGGGCATTCCACTGCCGCTGGCGGCGATCCTTGCCATCCTCGTGACGGCAGCGATCGGGGTTGCACTCAACAAGCTCGCCATCGAGCCCGCGCGCGGTGCCCCCGTGGTGTCCCTGATCATCATCACGATTGGCGCCTCGATCTTCATCCGCGGCCTGACGCAGATCGTCTTCGACAAGCAATTGCATCGCTTCCCCGCCTTCTCGGGCGATACGCCGATCGCAATCGGCGGAGCGACCATCCTGCCGCAGAGCCTGTGGGTCGTTGCCGGCGCGCTGGCAGTCTTCATTAGCCTTTGGCTGTTCTTCACGAAGACGCTCACTGGCCGCGCGGTGCTCGCGACCGCCAATAACCGCATCGCCGCGCAACTGGTCGGCATCAACACGCGCTACATCATGACGTTGAGCTTCGCGCTTTCAGCCGCGATCGGCGCCCTGGCAGGTGTGCTCGTCACGCCGATCACGCTGACCAGCTATGATGTCGGCATCTCGCTGGCGCTCAAGGGATTTGCCGCTGCCATGCTGGGCGGGATGGGCAACCCCAAGGGAGCACTCGTGGGCGGCCTGCTTCTCGGTGTCCTCGAGGCCATGACCGCCGGCTACATAAGCTCACAATACAAGGACGCGGCTGCCTTCATCGTGATCCTTGCCGTCCTCTTCGCCATGCCGCAGGGCATCTTCGGCCGCAAAGTCACGGATCGGGTATGACGATGAAGCTCTCCTCGAAAACCATCACGCTGCTTGTGCTGACGCTCGTCGTCGTCGCCCTGCCCTTCCTGTTTCCCTCCTCCTACTATTTCCGCGTCGGCTCGCTGATCTTCGTCAACGGACTTGCGGTGACGGGTCTTGTCATCCTCACCGGATATGCCGGCCAGATCAGCCTCGGCCATGCCGGCTTCGTCGGGATCGGCGGCTACAGCTGTGCGCTTGCGCCTCTTCACATCGGCCTGCATCCAGCCTTGGCTGTCATCCTTGGCGCCGTGCTTTCCGCCCTTGTCGCATGGCTGGTCGGACGGCCCATCCTGCGGCTGAAGGGATACTATCTGGCCGTGGCAAGTCTCGGGCTTGGAGCGCTGGTTGCCATGGTGCTTGCCAATGAAGCGGGATGGACCGGTGGTCCTGACGGCATTGCCGTTGTCGACCTCGGATTGCGGCCGCTCCTGAAGTCACTCGGTCTCGACATGTCGAACCCGGTCTTCTGGTATGCCTTTACCGGTTTCATCATGCTGATCGGCGCCTGGCTCGCACTCAACCTCTTTCACAGCCCGACCGGGCGTGCGCTGCGCGCCCTTCATGGCTCGGAGGTCGCTGCCCGCACCGTCGGCGTCGATGTCGCCAAATACAAGCTGAGGGCCTTCGTGATCTCCGCAGTCTACGCGTCGGTTGCCGGTTCCCTGCTGGCGCTGCAGAACAAGTTCATCACCCCGGACGTTGCCGGCTACATGCATTCGATCGAGTTGGTCACCATGGCGGTTCTCGGCGGTGCGGGTTCCGTTGTCGGCGCAATCCTCGGGGCCGCCATCCTGACGACGCTGCCTCAGGTCCTGACCGTGTTTCAGGAATATGAGCAGCTCGTGCTCGGCCTCATCATGATGCTCGTGATGATCTTCATGCGCGACGGCCTGCTTCCGAGCCTTGCGCGCCTGATCAGAGGGAGGGGAGAATGAGCCTGCTTCAAGTCGAAGGCCTCGGGATCGACTTTGGCGGCCTGCGTGCCGTCAATGATGTGAGCTTTTCCCTGAAGGCGGGCGAAATCGTCTCGGTGATCGGACCGAACGGCGCCGGCAAGACGACCCTCTTCAACATGATTTCGGGCGTCTACCTGCCAGGCCGCGGGCGTATCCTGCTCGCAGGGGAGGATGTCACTGGCCTTGGGCCGCATCTGCTCGCCGAACGGGGTCTCTCCCGCACGTTCCAGAACCTGCAGATATTCCAGACAATGACGGTGCTGGAGAATGTCACCGTCGGTCATCATCTGCACGAACGGGGATCAATTCTCGCCGATCTCCTCGGGCTCCCGGGCTCGCGTCACAGAAGCCAGGCCTCGGAAGCCGGAGCCCGCGAACTGCTTAAGCGTGTTGGCCTTGCCCAGGCAGCCGAGAGAACTGCGGGCTCCTTGTCCTACGGTGCGCTGAAACGGCTGGAGATCGCCCGCGCGCTTGCCCTGCAACCACGTGTGCTGCTTCTCGACGAGCCGGCTGCCGGCTGCAACGCTGTCGAGACGGAGGAGATCGATCACCTGATCGCCGAGGTCGCGGCTGAGGGCGTTTCCATTCTGCTTGTGGAGCACGACATGAAGATGGTGATGCGCATTTCGAACCATATCGTGGTGCTCGATCACGGCGAGAAGATCGCAGAAGGAGAACCGGCAGCGGTCGCCCGCAACCCGCGGGTCATCGAAGCCTATCTTGGCGCGCAAGCGGTGGAGGCGGCTGATGTTGACGGTTGAAGGATTGCGCTCCCGCTATGGCCGCATCGAAGTTCTGCACGGCATTGATCTTGAGGTCGGTTCGGGCGAAATTGTCACTGTTGTGGGTGCGAACGGCGCTGGCAAGACGACGCTTCTGCGTTGCCTTTCCGGCATACAGCCGGTGTCGTCAGGTTCCATTGTGTTTCGCGGCGAGAGCCTGAACAGTGTTCCAGCCTATCGCCGCCCGGCGCGCGGCCTCGCGCAATCGCCCGAGGGACGGCAGATCTTCACGAACCTCTCCGTCGAGGAAAATCTGCGCCTCGGCGCCTTCCTTTTCTCCGACGACAAGGTCGAACGGGACATGGAGGAGGCATTCGTCATGTTCCCGGTGCTGCGCGAAAAACGCAATCTGGCGGCCGGTGGCCTGTCCGGCGGCCAGCAGCAGATGCTTGCGATTGCCCGTGCCCTGATGGCCCGCCCCTCCTGCCTGCTGCTCGACGAGCCAAGCATGGGACTGGCGCCGATCCTCGTCGCCCAGATCTTCGAGGTGGTGAAGGGCCTGCGTGCGCTCAACGTCACTGTGCTTCTCGTCGAACAGAACGCCTTTGGCGCACTGTCGATTGCCGACCGCGGCTATGTGATGGAGACCGGCCGTATTACAATGTCGGGACCAGCTCAGGACCTGATTGCCGACGAACGAATTCGCGAAGCCTACCTGGGAATTTGACATCATGACCGTAACCATCGAACGCAACGGCGACATTGCCGTCGTCACCATCGACAACCCGCCCGTGAACGCCTTGTCGCAGGCGGTGCGGCAGGACCTGTGGAATGCGGCCGAGACGCTGGACGCCGACCCTTCGGTGCGCGCAGTGGTGCTGATCTGCGACGGACGGACGTTCATTGCCGGCGCCGATGTCAACGAATTCGGCAAGCCGCCGATGCCCCCTCACCTTCCCGACCTCGTCGCTCGTATCGAGACGGCAGCCAAGCCTTGGGTTGCTGCAATTCATGGCAGCGCGCTCGGTGGTGGCTTCGAAGTGGCGCTCGGCTGCCGCTTTCGCATAGCCGTGCCGTCGGCAAGCGTCGGGTTGCCCGAAGTCCGCCTCGGCATCGTTCCAGGTGCCGGGGGCACCGTGCGCCTGCCACGGCTGATCGGACCGGCGCTTGCAACCGAGATGGTCACAACAGGTACGCCCGTGGCAGCGCCGAAGGCGCGGTCTCAAGGGCTGATCGATGCCGTTGTCGAGGGTGATCTGGAAAAGGGGGCGATCGACTTTGCGCGTTCTGCCGTGGATCAGTCCCTTCCACTTCCGCTCCGCCAGCGCGGCGTGCCGGCCGTCGACGCGACGTTCTGGGAAACGACCTCAAAGGCGGTCGCCAGCCGCGCCAGGCGCGAGGAAGCACCGCTTCGCGCGCTCGCCTGCGTGAGGAAGGCGGCGGAGGCCGATTTCGACACCGCGATGGCCTTCGAGCGGCAGACATTTCTCGAATTGCGCGGCTCACCCCAGGCTGCAGCCCTGCGCCACGTTTTCTTCGCCGAGCGGGCAGCGCCCAGGCCACCTGAACTTGCAGGGGTCGAGCCCCGAAAGATCCGTTCTGCTGCTGTCATCGGCGGCGGCACGATGGGCGCGGGTATTGCGGCCGCCCTTCGCGACGCAGGACTGCCGGTGACGCTTGTGGAGCGCAACGAGGCTGCGGTCGAACGCGGCCTCTCCAACCTGCGTTCGATCTTCGAAGGCGCGGCCAAACGCGGCAAGATCGGTCCAGATGTTGCGGCCGAGCGCCTGGCCGACGTAACAGGAACGACAGACTACAGCCAGCTTTCCGCAACCGACCTCGTCATCGAAGCAGTGTTTGAGGATCTCGACGTGAAGCGCGAGGTCTTCGGCAGGCTTTCGACGGTTTGCCGCGCCGATGCGGTTCTTGCCACCAATACGTCCTACCTCGATCCCGAGCAGATCGCGGCAGGCATCAGGCACCCGGAGCGCTTCCTCGGGTTGCATTTCTTCAGTCCGGCACATGTCATGAAGCTGCTGGAGATCGTACCGACCGCCCATACCGCGCCCGCAACCCTTGCAACGGGCTTTGCACTTGCGAGGATGCTGAACAAGATTCCTGTGCGCGCCGGCATCTGCGATGGCTTTATCGGCAACCGGATCCTGAAAGTCACCCGCGCCCAGGCCGAACGTCTGTTGCTGGCGGGCGCGACACCACAGGCGGTCGATGCAGCGATGCGCAGCTTCGGGTTGCCCATGGGGCCCTTCGAGGCCCAGGACCTCGGCGGCCTCGACATTGCCGCTTTCCAACGCAAGGCGGCGCGTGCCCGTGGCGAGACCCCCTTCGCTCCAATCGCGGAACGGCTTTGCGCATTGGAACGCTTTGGCCAGAAAAGCGGCGGCGGCTGGTACGACTACGCGAAGGGCGATCGCACGCCCAGACACTCAGAAATCGTCGCCGACATTATTGCCGGGGAAGCCCGGGAAACGCCGCAGAGAGCGTGGGATGAAGCCAGCATCATCGACTGCATCGTCCTGCCGATGGTCAACGAGGCCACAAAGATCCTCAACGAGAAGGTGGCGTTAAGAGCTGAGGACATCGACCTCGTGGAAATCCACGGATATGGCTTTCCGCGCTGGCGCGGTGGTCTGATGCATTATGCTGAAGGGCGGGGAACCGATGAAATTGCCTCAAGACTCAACGAACTTGCAGCAAACGGGCTGGCCGAGCCGCCTTTCAAATTACAGGTTTGAGGCGAGGCGGTCTCCAGCAACGAGATAAGGCAGGACTATCCAGGGCCTCTTTGCTAATAGCCATACTGTTCGTGACTATACTGGCTCTTGTTCAGGACGACGCCTAGGACGTTCGTTTTCTCGCGCAGGGTCTGTTCGCAGATGTCCACCTCACTGATCGTGCTCTGATCTGAAGCGGCAATGAGGATGACACCATCGACATTCGGCAGGAATGCAAGCACATCATCGGTCGACAGCATCGGTGGCAAATCATACAGAACCACGTCTGGCTCGATCTTCTGGCGCATGTCTTCTATTGAGTGGGCTGCGACGGCACTTTGAAGAAGCTCCGCCGAGTACTGGACCGGCTGTCGATTTGGCGCAATCGCCAGGTTGTCGCCGTATCGGAAGAACGTTTCGCGTAGGCCGACATCGCCCTTCAGAAAGCTCTCGATAGAGCCTGGATTCTTGATGGCAAGGGACTTGCCTACCTGCGGTCGCCGCAAATCAAGATCGACAAGGACAGTTCGACAATCCCTTTGATTGGCGAGGCTGAATGCAAGGTTCAGCGCAATGCACGTCTTGCCGCACGCCGGTGTGGCAGACGTGATAGCTACCGAAGTCCAGTTATTCTCCCTGAGGAGACGGAGCAGTTTCGTCCGCATCATGTCAAAGGCAGCGTGAGCCGGTGACGACCGGTTCAAAGTGATAATGCGATTGTTGGCTGCGGCATCGGGATCGACGACAAGTGGGGGAAGTCCCTCCCACGCGCCTCGCACGATCTCCAACGGTTCCGGCAATGCCGGACTCCGATCGTCCATCTCGACAACCCCTCTACTAAGTGACGATCTGCCAACAGACTCCATTACAAATCCTCAATCAACGCGTCGACGCCGGACGCTTTTCGAGTTCACATCGTCAACCAGCGGCCTGGAGACGACACCACTTCCCTCACCGGTAGCTGAGCATGCGCTTGACGCTATTGAGCCTCCTCTTCAACGGTGGCGTTCGTGTCTCATAGGGGGTATTGATGAATGGAATTACCGCCAGCGGCTGCGCCTGGAGCATCTGGATCAATTCGGCGGGGCGGCGGATCGTTTTGTTCAGTATTTCAAGCAAGACAATAATGCCGAAACTCAAACCCACTCCAGCAAGGAGGCCACCGAAAGCGATGAGGCGACGCTTCGATCGCATTGGCTGTTGCGGTTCTGTTGCCGGCTCCAGCAGGGAGAACCGGTTACCGTCCGACCGAGCCTCGATCTGCCGGCCCAATGAAGCTTCCGCACGTTTGGCAATCGCGGTGTTGTACTGGGTTTGCGTGTTCGAGAGCGTTCGTTCAAGGGCGTTCAAGCGGATATCGGTTGCCGGAGTTGCACTTATCGATTGCGTGAGAGAAGCAATCTTCTCGGTTATCTGCTCGCGCTCCTTTTCGATCGCACCTATTCGCCTGTCCACGTCGGACAGTTGGAGATCGAGGCCGGACTGTGCCTTCGAATCAGTACCCTCTTGTCTTTTGGGAACCACTTTTCCGCGCAGCGCGGCAATGCGTCCCCGCAACGCGACGATGTTGGGGCTCGTCTCGGAAAAGACCGTGAGCTGATCGGCAAGGGCTTTGTTGAGATCAAGTAGCATTTGTTGCTCTGCAGTCAGCGGCTCTCCCGTTGGATACTTGCCCGTCACCATATAAGTCTCGACCAGAAGGCTCCGTCTTGTCCGCAGGTCCGATTCTTCGCGCTCAAGCGATATGAGGCGCTCTTGCAAGGTGCTCTGCTGGGTGCGGCGAAACTCCAGGCTTTCTGGTAGCGTATCCCTGTTTTCGTTCTTGAATTTCAGGAGTTCCGCCTCGATTCGGGCAAGGTCCCCGTCTAGGCGCTTCACCTCGTCATCAAAGAATTCCAGGGTATTTCCCGCCCTGTCTGTTCTTTGCTTCTGATTGCTGTTGAGGATCGACGTCGCAAGCTCATTGGCAACCTGGGCTGCGAGGATCGGGGACTTGGCCTCGAACCCGATTGCGAATACCGATGTTCCATCGCCACCGCTCAATTCTGTTTCCTCAAAAGTGATGCGGGCCCGCAAATTCTTCACAAGATCCTCGACTGACGGCTGTTCCTTCTCGTCGGCATAAATGTTGAGCTTGGCTGCGAGTTTAACAAGATTGTCTCGCGTCGTAAGTTGCTGCTGGATTATCTGCAACTGGCCCACGGAACTGGTCTGGACAGTGGACTGGACGAGGTTGGCGGGAATCTGCGGCGCTTCAACCAGGATCTTTGCTGAAGACTGATAGGTTCGCGGCAGAAGTATCGCAACGATAAGGGCAATGATCGTGGTCGCCGTTACGCATAGCAGTATATACGGCAATCTCCGTCGAAGAATTGAAATGTAAAAATGGACGTCAATTTCACCCATCGCGAATATATCCGAACTTGAAGGCCAGAGCGGCACAATGCTAGGCGTTATTCTATCAGATTTTGGAGACGTGATAGTTGATCGATAGTGGGTATGATCGCTGTGTTCTGTAGTCCATTTGGGTAATCTATGTCGCGGCCTGTGATCATGAGCCATCAATTTCACCGCACTGATTCTTTTGAACACCTCTAGAACTAACGATAATTGATTACTTACGGCATATTGCTCGAAATACCGTAGGATGAAAGAATAAATTCATCGCCACACAAAGCGACACCACGACATCTCCTGATTGATCTCAAAGATAGCGCGAAATATTGTTGGAGCGTTACATGATAATGCACAGAGGTTTCGGCAAGTTTCCGCGGACAGTCCCATGGCTTGTTGCGACTGCGAGTGCTTTGCTGATTGCCCTGAATGTCAGTGCAGCCCTCGCCTCTACGATTTTTCCCAATACAAGGATCCGGCTGACCCTTGTCCAGTGGATGCCGACGAAGGGAAGTTACGAGCAATGGACTGCCGTGGGGGGGGATTATACGGTCTCGGACGAGGGGACGATCATTGTTCCACTGCTTGGCGCAATCTCAGTCGAAAACAAGGACGAAGCTGCCCTCGCGTCTGCCATCGCTAAGGCGTTGAAGGAAAGGATCGGGCTGGTCGATGAACCAGCCGCCAGCGTCGAGATCATAAAATATCCGCCGATCTATGTCATGGGCGACGTTAAAAATCCTGGCGAATATGAATTCCGCACCGGCATGACAGTTCTTCAAGCGTTGGCACTGGGCGGTGGCGAACTGCAGGCTCCGGATACGACCGCAAGTCCAGAGGTCGTTATCAAACTGGTCGGCGATGCGAAGGAGATCGATGACTCGATCATGCGCACGGCCGCAAAAATTGAGCGCCTTGAAGCTGAAATGGCTGGGCAAACAACGTTCCAATCCAAGCAAGAACCGAACGATGCCGTTGCTATTGCCGTCGGCCGGCAGGAAGAGGCGATATTCTCGGCGCGGGCAAACGAGCTTTCGAGGCAGACGAAATCATTGACAGCGCTTCGCGATTTACTCTCTAGCGAGATCGGCGTTCTTGAAGAGAAGATGAAGAGTACGGACGCAAACATAAACTCCGCACAACAGCAACTCGATAGCACCATTGCGCTTGTTGAGCGCGGCGCGCTTGTCGCAACACGACAAGCAGAAGCCGAACGCACGATGAGATCCTACCAGGACACACGCCTTGATCTTACCGTCCTCATTATGCGGGCCCGCCAAAGCATCAGCCAAACCACGCGTGATCTTGAAGGACTTGCGGACAGAAGACAGACAGAAATTGCTTCAACGCTGCAGACAGAGCGCGCCCTTATGAGCAGTTTGCAGCTCAAGAAGGCCACAGCCCAGAAGGTGCTCATGGAAACCCTGTCATCGGGCGCGTCTTTGGAGCCTGCCGGGAAACCAAAGATTGAGTACATGATCGTCCACAACAATGGTGGAAAGAGCACCGAGACCCTCGCTACCGAGACCACGTCAATGGCGCCAGGCGACGTGTTGAAGATCACCCGTAACGCGCCGCATCCAACGCCTCCATCGATATCACCTGATACGTCAGAACCCATTGTACCGGACGCCGGCCAATGACCTTCGTGTCTATCGTGTCGAAACTCTCAATGAAAATTCGTTCGCCAGGTCAAACACCAACGTCACTTCCCAGCAATGAGGGTCGCGAAAGCTACAACCAGATTATCAAGTCCACCATGCTGATTGGCGGATCGTCCGTCGTTAATGTGGCGTGCTCCATCGCTCGAAACAAAGCTATGGCGCTGCTTCTCGGACCCGAAGGCATCGGCATGATGGCGCTCTACAACTCTGTTGCAGATATCGCTCAGACCATCGCGGGCCTTGGCATCAATGCCAGTGGCGTTCGTCAGATAGCAGCTGTCAGTACCCGAGACACCCAGCGGATCTCAACGGTTGTCGCGGTGCTGCGCCGCGTCTCCATCTTCCTCGGGTTGGCGGGAGCCGCGCTGTTGCTTCTCTTTTCAGGCCCATTGGCAGAGCTGACCTTTGGAGATCGCCAGCATCGTTTCGGCGTGATGATCCTGTCGCTCGCGGTGTTCTTTCAAGTTGCGGCAGCGGGAAGAGGGGCGTTGATACAAGGTGTGCGAGACATTTCCAGTCTTGTATGGATGAGCATGCTGGGAGGCCTCTCCAGCTTGGTCGTCGGAGTACCTATCATCTATTTGCTGGGCGCGAATGGAATTGCGATAGCCCTCGCGGCGGCAGCCTTCGCAAATTTCGTAACCTCGTGGTGGTTCAGCCGGAGGATCGATATGCCAAGCGTGCCTCTTTCGGCGCGACGGGCATTACAGGAGACGAGCGCGCTGTTGAAGCTTGGCTTCGTATTTATGGCGAGTGGCTTTCTAACGATGGGAAGCGCTTACACCATCCGTCTCATCGTTTCCTCGGAAAGCGGGTTGCATGCAGCTGGCCTTTATCAGGCAGCGTGGTCCCTGGGGGGACTTTATGCTGGCTTCATCCTGCAGGCGATGGGCACCGACTTCTATCCACGCTTGACTGCCGTTGCCGAGGACAACGCAGAAAGCAACCGACTGGTCAACGAACAGACTGAAGTGAGTATCCTGCTGGCAGGTCCTGGTCTGATCGCGACACTGACTCTGGCCCCCGCCGTCGTTGCGCTCTTTTATTCCTCGGAGTTTGCGGGTGCGGTCGAAATCCTGCGTTGGATCTGCCTTGGAATGATGCTTCGAATTGTTGCCTGGCCGATTGGTTTCATCGTGCTTGCCAAGGGTGCCAAGTCGATTTTCTTCTGGTCAGAAGTCGCCGCCACCGTTGTTCATGTCGGGCTGGCTTGGCTGTGTGTGCCTAAATTCGGGGTCGCAGGGGCAGGCTTTGCATTCTTCGGCCTCTACGTTTGGCATAGCATGCTGATATATTGTGTTGCGCGACGCTACACGAATTTCCGCTGGTCGTCCGCCAATCGCAAGCTAATCATCGGCTATCTTCCGATAGCTGGATTGGTGTTTGGTGCCTTCCAGTTTTTGCCGCTCTGGCAAGCAACCGGTCTCGGGCTAGCGATTACCCTCATGGTCGGCCTCTATTCACTGAGGATGCTTGCAGGTTTGCTTCCAGAAAACGCGTTCCCGCGACTGATCCGGCCGCTCCTGAACATGCGGGGCGTTTGAAACCAACAGGGCGTCAATCGCAACCCTCCAGATTGGCGCTCGAAAGAGGTGTCTTCAACGCAAACGCCCAGCACCCTATCAGTCAATTGCAAAGGCAGGTCCTCGCCCTGCCGACCTTGTGGAAGGCATCCTTCCGAGTGAGTGAACTGAGTGTCAGCAGCTAATTTAGTGGGAACCGGTTTCAGGCTTAAGACACGCGTGAAAGCAAGGAAAACTATAGCGCAACGGGCGAATCGGATAGGTGCTTCAATGTCGCGCCCTGCCCTCCATCGCCCGCGATGGCGAGCTCAAACGGGTCTCAAGAGGGAGGACGAGGGTCTTGCGCTCGCTGTCGATTGCGTTCGGGGAGAACTTCAGCCAGTTTCGATGACCAGCACTCTTGGTTGGCGGTCAGCCTTGGATGATGTCTTACAGCGACAAGATTCGCATTCGCGCCGAGCGCAAAGTGCTAGCTCGCGATAAGTCCGCTCATTTGATGAACCACCTTCGCCCTACGCCACTCGCTTGCGAGCAGTACAATCAAAATCCCCGCCATCTCCAATATCCAGTACCATTTGAGGCCCAACAAACGGCTTCCGAAAAAACTGTCGAGATGATGAAAAGATGCCGCGCGAATTAGCACGTAGCCGAGCACGAACATCGAACCTACTGATGCGATCCACATTTGAATTGGGGATTTCCTGATGCAGTAGATGAGGGCCGGGACAATGGCTAAGCACCCGGCGGCAACACTGACTACGAAATAAATCTGAACAGCCTGACGTCGTTCGTACCAGCCCTGAGAGTGCGCAATCATGCGGCCAAGCTCTGTCATGCCAGACTGGAGGTCCAACTGCTTGTTTACGCCTAGAATGAAAAAGAACAGTGAGATAAAGCGCCAAATGCTGGCATCGGATCTGTCGTTCAAGTTTTGCCGCCGGACGCACCCCATAGTCATCCAGCAACTGATGCCTGCAAGTAAGTACAGAGCGACCGTAACCCACCCCGCGATTGTGGGGTCGCCAATGCCGGGGTGCCAACTGAACTCATAATTGCTTGTCACTCCTGCCCCCAAAGTGGTTGCGTTCTTGGAGCCCGATATTCGAGGTTTTCGCCGTTGCTCCCAAGTGCAATTCAGCCTGGCCGCCGCCGAAGGGACGATGCAGGTGGAAATTGGCCGACCTGCCCGATTGCCAATTTGGAGGCGGAAACACAGTCTTGGACTGCGTTGGCGACAGCGGTTAGGTCACTCTCGGTCATCTGCGCAAATAGCGGCAGAATGATTGAATGTAGTTGTGCCAAGACACTTCGGCGCAGGCCCGTTGCGACGCGATGCGAGCCCGGTTCGCTATAGGCATCCTCGAGATGGATATTCATAATTCCACGTCTCGTCGAGACGCCCTGATCGAGCATCTCCTGCATGACTTCGCGCTGATCGAGATCCTGTGATAGTCGCAGGCAGTAGCTCTGCCAATTGCTACGAGCCCACGAGGGTTCGATCGGCAATACCGCCGCGACAGCCCCATGGAGCTCCTCGGTATAGCGGCTCGCAATCTCACGTCGCCGCGCGACGATTGCCGGCAGCCGCTTCAGCTGCTCACGCCCAACCGCCGCCTGCATGTCTGTCATGCGATAGTTATAACCCAACTCAGGATAGGATTCGAAAATAACCTGCTTCGAGCCGTGGCGTACTGCATCCGTCACACTCATGCCGTGTTGCCGCCACAAGCGGAACTTTCGATCGTACTCCGGATTGGCCGTTGTCAGCATACCGCCGTCGCCTGTCGTAACCACCTTGCGCGGGTGAAAGGAGAAACAGGCGATATCGCCGTGAGGCTTGCCGATCTTTTCCCATCGACCCTTCCAGAGAATTTCGCTGCCCGTTGCGCAGGCGGCATCTTCGATCACCGGGATGGAATGGCGGGCGGCGATCGCAACGACGCGGCGCAGGTCGCAGGGCATTCCAAGCTGATGGACGCAAATGATGGCCCTTGTTCGGGGCGTGATGGCCGCTTCGATCAAGTCGGGATCGATGTTGTAGCCATTTTTCTCGATATCGACGAAAACAGGCACGGCCCCACAGTAGCGGATCGCATTTGCGGTTGCGATGAACGTGTGGCTAACCGTGATGACTTCATCGCCAGCTTCTACGCCGACCGCCTTCAGGGCGAGGTGGAGCGCAGTCGTGCAATTGGATACGGCACATGCGTGCCGGGCTCCGACAAAATCGGCGAACTCTTCCTCGAACGCAGCCACCTCGGGCCCTTGCGTAACCCAGCCGGACAGAATGACGCGTCGGACCGCCTCGACCTCCTGCTCGTCGAGAACAGGCTTGGCAACCGGGATCTGGCTCATGCTGCCTCTCCTGCGTTCAGGCTCTTTTCCTGGCGCCACCACTCTACGAGATCGCGCAGGCCTTCTTCTATCGTCACCTTTGCGCTGAAGCCTAGAAGCTTCTCTGCCTTGGCTGTTGAGGCGAGACGCCGCGGCACGGCGTTGACCTTGCGCGCCGGCCCGAATTGCGGTTCCAGCGAAGAGCCCATGACCTTGGTCAGGAGGGCCGCAAGTTCGCGGAGGCTCGTCTCGCTACCGCTTGCGACGTTGAAAACCTCATCGGTGACATCGGATTTCGCGGCTAGCAGGTTGGCCCGCGCGATGTCGTGCACATGCACGAAATCCATCGTTTGCATGCCATCGCCGAGGATAATCGGCGGCAGGCCGCTGGCAATTCGCTCCATCCAGCGGATCAGAACTTCCGTATAGGCGCCGTAGACATCCATGCGCGGACCGTAGACGTTGAAGTAGCGAAGCGCGACGTAGCGAAGGCCGTACATCTCCGCAAAGCTGCGCAGCAGGCCTTCGTTGAAGGCTTTGGCAGCACCGTAAATGGTCCGATTGTTATAAGAGTGATGTTCCTCGGTGGTCGGGAAGGTGTCCGCCAGCCCCAGGACCGAGGCGGAGGACGCTGCGACAACTTTGGAAACCCCGGCCTGTACGGCCGCCTCGAGAACGTCGAACGTTCCGCCTGCCAGAACATCAAAAGCAAGTCGCGGCTCCTCCGCGCACTGCGTGATGCGAATGGCGGCCTGGTGGAAGACGACGTCGATGCCCTGACTGACGTCCTTGAGAAGTCCGCGATCCCTGATGTCTCCCTCGACAATCGTGACCGGAGCCCGATCGATGGCGTCAACAAGGTTCTCACGCCTGCCTCGGACGAAATTGTCGAGGATCACGATTTCTCTGGGTTCCTCGCGGGCGACGAGATCCGCAATATGCGAACCGATGAGACCGGCGCCGCCGGTGATCAAAATCCGCTTGTTCTTCATACTCTATCACTCCGAATTTGGTCCGCTTGGATCCTGATCTGTTCGCCAACGAAGGAATTTTGCAGGAACGCCGGCAACGACAGCAAAAGGCGCAACATCGTCAACCACAACGGCACCCGCGCCGACGATTGCGCCTTTGCCGACAGTCACGCCGGGGAGAATGGTGGCATTGGTGCCTATGTCTGCCCATGCGCCGATGCGGACCGGTTTGATTTCCAGGTCGGTGCGGATGATCGGCATGTCGACCGGCATTGCGGTATGGCTTGAACCGAGAACCTTTGCGCCGGGGCCCCATCCGACATGATCCTCGAGCACGAGGTCACGTGCATCAAAATAGGCTTGGGGGCCGATCCAGACGTTGTTTCCGATCCGGCAAGTGCCGTCGAATCTGCCCTGGATATAGGCTTGTGCACCGATAAACACCCCGTTGCCGATTTCAAAGGTTTCCGGGTGCTTGAAACCAGCCCCGCTGCCAACCTGCAGGCCGTCGCCACAAGCGCGCGCCAGGCTTTTCCAGATTGTCTTGCGCATGAAACTGTCGACGAAACCGTCGCCCGTTGCGAAGCGCGCGTAAAGTTCGACGAGGCCCGCTGTACCGTAGGAGCGTGTCAGTTCCTCGGCGAGATGAACGACATAATCAGGATCCATGGAGGTTTGCTGACGTCCATGCACGGCCAGGACAAGACGCACACCGGTGACGGGGTCAGCTGACATAGGCTTCCTGCTCCACAGCAGCTGCAATCTGATCGACTTGCGTCAATGTCAGCTCCGGATAGATCGGAAGCGAGAGGACCTCACGCGCCGCCGCTTCCGATATCGGGAGATCTCCGACACGATAGCCGAGATCCGCATGCGCCTTTTGAAGGTGGATCGGGATCGGGTAGTGGAGGCCGGTATGGATGCCCGCCGACCGCAACGAGTGCTGGAGATGCTCACGGTCGCGCGAGCGCACGGCGTAGACATGGTAGACATGGCGCCGATCCATCATCGCAACGGGGGCGCTGACCGAGCGCGAGTCGGCCAGAAGGCCGGAGTAGCGGTTGGCACGAACCCGGCGTGCTTCGGTCCAGGCCTCGAGGTGCCGGAGCTTGATGCGCAAGATCGCGCCCTGGATCTCATCCATGCGATAGTTGTAGCCCTTCAGCGCATGGTGATAGCGCTGCTCCTGGCCCCAGTCCCGCAGCATTCTGATCGTCTTGGCGTGCTCGTCATCGTTGGTGACGACGACGCCTCCCTCGCCACAGGCACCGAGGTTCTTGCCGGGGTAGAAGCTGAAGCAACCCGACACGCCGATGCTTCCCGCACGGCGTTGCTTGTATTCTGCGCCGTGGGCCTGGCAGGCGTCTTCGATGACAGGTATTCCGTGCTTGTCAGCAATGACCTTGATGGCGTCCATGTCGGCCATCTGCCCATAGAGATGGACAGGCATTATGGCCTTGGTCCGAGGCGTGATTGCTGCCTCAAGCAAGGCCGGATCCATTGTGAGCGTTACCGGTTCGACATCAACAAAGACCGGGCGCGCGCCGGTATAGCAGACGGCGGATGCGGTTGCGACGAAGCTGAAGGAAACGGTAATGACCTCGTCGCCTGGGCCGACGCCGGCAGCAAGCAATGCAAGATGCAAAGCGCTTGTACCGGTGTTGACGGCGATCGCATGCTTGGCATCGCAATAGACCGCGAACTCCTCTTCGAAGCGAGCGACTTCTTCACCAAGCACATAGTGACCCGACGCGAGCACGCGAAGCACTGCGGGCTCAACCTCGCTCCTGATAGAGGCGTACTGAGCCTTTAGATCGAGAAGAGGGATCATGCAATCAGCCTCGCGGGTTCGAGCTCGACGACACGTCCGCGCTGGGCAAGCGACTGGGTGGCCGCCTCGAGAATGCGAACGACGCGAAGCCCCGCATGGCCATCGGCGATCGGCTGACCATTTGTCATGATACAATCGACAAACTGCTTGAGCTCACGGCCAAGCGCTTCCGTCATATCGAGTTGTGGCGCGTACATATCGCCGGTGCGGTAGCCGACGCGCATGTCGTAAACTTTCTCGCCGTCCATCTGCGGATTTCCGTTGAGCGTGATGCCCTTGTCATAGACTTTGATCTTCTCGCTCGGCTCCAGATCGTCATAGACGATCATCTTGCTGCTGCCGCCGATCAGAGTACGGCGCACCTTGACCGGTGCTAGCCAGTTGACGTGGATGTGGGCGATCAGCTTGCTCTCAAAGAAAAGCGTCAGATAGGCGATATTCTCGGGCTCGCCGGCAACATGGCCCATTCCCGTTGCCGAGACTGCCACTGGTTTTTCCGGCAGCACATAGTCCATGATGGACAGATCGTGGACGGCGAGATCCCAGATGACGCTGACATCATGCTGGAAGAGGCCGAGATTCACCCGCACGGAATCGTAGTAATAGATGTCTCCAAGACCATTCTCGATAATTTCCCGCATTTTGCGGACCGCACCTGTATGAATGAAGGTGTGGTCGACCGCGAGAACGAGCCGGCGACGCGCCGCCTCTTCAACCATCCGGCGAGCTTCTTCGGAAGTTGAGGCCATCGGCTTTTCGACAAACACATGCTTGCCGGCCATCAGCGCTTTCATGGCCAGCATGTAGTGAGCCGACACGGGCGTCGCGATCGCAACGGCGTCAACACGGGGATCACGCAAGACCTCGTCGAAATCGTCTGTAATCTGGACCGTCGGGTAGCGCAGCTGGACGCCGGCGAGGCGATCCTTTTTGAGATCGCATACCCAAATCAGCTTTGCACCTGGCGTTTCCGCAAGATTCCGGACCAAGTTCGGCCCCCAATACCCGTAACCGACGACGGCAACCCCGATCATCTTGCTCTCCCGGTTGAAATGACTTCGATTGGCGCATCCTTTGCGCGACCGATGATTTTAGCTGGCACGCCGGCAACAATCGCGTAGGCAGGAACGTCTTTGGTTACGACCGCGCCCGCGCCAATCTGCGCGCCTTCGCCAATCGTTATGCCGGCGACGATCGTCGCGTTGCTGCCGATCGAGGCATAACGCTTGACGAGCGTCGGCACGACCGACCAGTCAGCGTCCGATTGAAGGGAGCCATCGAGGTTGACGGCACGCGGGTGCAGATCATTGGTGAACATCACACCGTGACCGACGAAGACACCATCTTCGATAGTTACACCCTCACAAATGAAGGAATGACTGGAGATTTTGCAGTTCTCGGCGATAAAGGCGTTCTTCTGAATCTCGACAAAGGTTCCGATGCGTGAACCGCGACCGATAGAGCAGCCGTACAAATTGACGAGGTCTGGATGATGAATAACAACGTCGTCACCCAACGTAACGCTTGGTGCAATCATGTTGTGACGCTTCCTCTTCCTTCCCACTCAATACACAGAGGGAGGCGTTGAATGTTTGAACCATGCCCTCTCGTTTCCAGAGAACAACTTTGCCGCCTACCAGTAAACGGAACAAAAATCGGTAATTGCGCTACCAAAAAGTCGTAGCGTGTATTCGGAGACTATCTTCGTTAAATATTATAGTTCACGACGCGATTGCATGGTCAAAGTATACATGAATATATTATGCTTAGTTTCTTGAGTATCGCGTTCTCTGAAATGCTATAGTTGCGCCGTGGGGGATCAATCGTGCGTCTAATCGTGTATCCGCATGATCTGTCCGTTGGGGGCAGTCAGATCAATGCAATTGACCTGGCGGCAGGCGTGGCAGAGCATGGCCACGAGGTGCTGGTCTACGGCGTGCCTGGCCCACTTGTGGATTACGTTCGCGAAAGAAAACTCCGGTTTTTACCGGCTCACGGCCTACGATACCGCCCAGCTCCGACTCGTATTGCCGAGCTAGCTGCAATAGCGCGTCGAGAACGCGTGGACCTAATTCATACCTACGAATGGTCAACATGCCTCGACGGGTATTTTGGCGCGTCGCTGGCATTAAAGATCCCACTTTTATGTACCGTCTTGAGCATGCAGGTCATGCCATATGTACCACGGTCTGTTCCGCTAATTATGGGAACAGCGGAACTTGGCGAAGAGGCGCGTAGAGGACATCGCGCTGATGTGTGGGTCCTCGAGCCTCCGATCGACGTTGTTCGGGACAACCCGACGATCAAAGGAGACAGCTTTCGACGTAAGCACAATGTGAAAGACGACGAGTTTCTCGTAGTTAGCGTTTCGCGGCTAGCGCTGGATCTTAAGCTGGACGCATTGGTCAGAGGTATCGATGCAGTGGACAAGCTCGCTGTTTCCCGGCGAATTAAGCTAATCCTCGTCGGCGAGGGCCCTGCACGCAATGCTCTGCAAAAGCGGGCGGATGACGTCAATCTTCGCCACGGACGCACGGTCGTTATGCTTACTGGAGCAGATTTGGATCCACGACAAGCCTATGCAGCGGCAGACCTTGTCATCGGCATGGGCAGTTCCGCTTTACGGGCACTTGCTATCGGGCGCCCCCTCATCGTCCAGGGTGAACAGGCGTTCTCGGAGTTGTTCAGTCCCGAGACTTCTGAGCTGTTCATGACGCAAGGGTTCTATGGCTTGGCCGACAATGCCCGCGGGACCGACCGTCTTGCTGCGCAAATCCAATCTGTCATGGATCAGCCCGACAGAAGAGCGGATCTTGGTCGGTTCGGGCGGCACTTTGTAGATAAGCGATTTTCCCTAGAGCGAGCTGTCGCCTTTCAGCTTGAAATCTACAAACGCGTCTTAGAGCGGCGCTTTTCCCCGAAATTGAGAGAGGCGGTGCGCACGGCTTACCTGGCCGCCGCATTGGAAGTTGCCAATCATAACCCGTTGATTAAGCGCCGCAATCGTAGGCGCGAAAAGAGCTTGCTGGCCGCCGCCACTGCCGGCGAATGGCCGCCCATTTTCCAGGGTTGACCCCGCTGCGCCCTTGGGCTGCTGCTGCGGAAGCACGTCACAGATATTCATGTCTGCCCCGCGGCGCCGCTGCGTTGATTCACTTCCTCGAAGTTGAGTACAATAGATACAAAAGCTGATTGCGCCCGGACACACGATCAACCAAATGTGTGCGATAATACCAATTTAGTCAAATGGACACAGCCGAGCTTTCACAGTGGGATATGGCAGCTCAACAGACCTGTAATCACGTACTGGTCGGGGAGCTCGAGGCTAAATCGGAGTACGAACGAATGGTTTCGTCGGCCAAGGCTGACCTCGGAACGAGGCGATGGGATCGCCCAGACTGTGTGCCGGAAAGCACTGGCATGTTCTGGCTTAATTCGGCCGTGCTCTTCGGGCTTCCCGACGGTACCGTTTGGTCGACTGGATTTACGAAGGGGCTCAATCTAACGCGACTGCGGTGCCGAACCGCGTTGCGGGGAAGCGGTGGCGGGCTGGTCGAGATAGAAAAGCCGGTGCCTACGCGCGCGATGTCGAAGAACAGGCAAGCAGAGCCCTTGCGTTCGATGGTTCGCCGGCCGCCCTGCATCGCTTCACGGAATTACCGCCTACGTCGTGAGCGGTAATGCAGTACCTGCTGCCATCTCAACAAGGAAGGAAAGGAATGTGGACTATCGTGTCATGGGAAACACCGACCTGAACGCATCGGTTCTCGGTCTTGGGACTTCTCGACTGACGTCCATCTCGACTGGACTCTCTCGCCATAAAGCGATCGAGCTTGTGGCTGTCGCCGCGGATCACGGGATAAACTTTATCGATACCGCCGACATCTACGGCCAAGGCGACAGCGAAGCAGTCATTGGACAAGCGATTAAAGGGGTTCGAGGCCGCTTCATCGTCGCAACGAAGGTTGGCTACCGTTTTAGTGAAAAGACCGGACTTCTGGTCAAGGCGATGCCACTGTTGAAGAGAGCCTTGCGGCCCTTCAAGGGTGCCCGGCGGCTTGCTGCCAACATGCGCAACAACGCCCACCATGCCAACATAATCACGCAGGACTTCTCGCCCTCCTATCTGGTGGCTGCCATCGACTCCAGTCTGCGTCGCCTCGCAACCGACTACATCGACATCCTCTATCTCCACGACGTCCCGGCGGACTTCGAAACGTCGGAGAGCCTGTTCAATGCCTTGTCGACAATCCAGAGATCGGGCAAGGTAAGGTACTTCGGCATTTCCGCCGAGCACGACGACGCGTTGACGTCAGTATGCTCAAACCCACTGCTGCTGCTCGTTCAAACCGACCTGCACCCCTCCCGTGGGAGGACAACGTTCGCCTCAATCGAACAGGCTGGGAAGGCCATCGTAGTTAACAAGGTATTTTCCGGCGGACATGAGGATGCGATCTCCGCATTTGCACAGCGGCACGGGGTCACGATACGGCAGGCGCTTCTCGGATATGCGCTCAAGCAGCCGTTCGTAGCATCAGTGCTCACGGGTACCACGAACCGGAATCATCTCATCGAGAATGTCTCAAGCGTTAAGGCCGCCAAGCTCCTGCCGTTTGAGGAACTGGCAAGCTGATGACACGCGCTTTCGCCCCACCGAATGGGAGCTCGCTCGGCTGTGACATCCTCGTAGTTGGAAGCGGACCAGCAGGCATTACAATAGCCCTGGGCTTGGTAGGGACAGCTTCCAAGGTGATCCTCCTGGACAGCGGGGGGGCGCGTGAAACGCCCGAGAAACGTGACCTTTTGCGGGGTTTCGTCTTTCCTCAAGGAAGCCATGAACCAATTGAGAACAACCGACGCAGGCAATTCGGAGGCACTTCGAACGCCTGGGGTGGACGATGCATTCCGTTTGACTCGATCGACTTCGCGGAACGCTATTGGGTTCCGCACAGTGGTTGGCCGATATCATGGCAGGAAGTTAAGGGCTATTTGCCAAAATCGGCTGCTCTTTGCGAAATTGGTGATCCAGTCTTTGACGTCATGTCCGCGTTCCCCGGCCGACAAGCGGAAATGATTGCTGGATTTGACGGGCCTGACATCACTTCGAGCCAGCTCGAGCGTTGGGGGCCACCGACAAACTTCGCACATCGATATGGACCAGAGCTTGCACGGAGCGGGAACGTGACCGTCATGCTGAACTGCACGGTCACATCCTTGACCTTGGACCCCAGTTCGCGCCGTGTCGCCAAGGTCGACGTGGCGGTCGCTGCCGACCAGCGCTTCGTCATTTGCCCTGCAATGGTGGTTCTCGCCTGCGGCGGGATAGAGAATGCGAGGCTGTTGCTTGCCTCAAATGATGTGATCCCCACCGGCATAGGCAACGAGCATGACAATGTCGGTCGATACTACATGTCGCATTTGACCGGCATGCACACATGGGCCAAGCTGAAGGACGACGGAGAAAGCCTCATATTCAACTTTGAAAGGCACGGGGAAACGTACGTACGTCGCCGCTTCTGGGTGACTCCTGAGGCACAGGAAAGAGAAAAGATCGGCAACTCCATCGCTACTTTTCTCACTCCGTTTACCGATGATGCCTCACAAGCCAACGCGTTGTCTTCGGCGATATTCCTGGCCAAGTTTGGGATTGGTCTCGCTCGACAGGGAAGCCTGGGTCATATCCGCAACCACTGGACTCAGCTCACCGAACACGCCGCTCGTGTCGTACGCAACGGGCCACAACTACTTCCTCAAGTTACAGAGGCTGTAAAGCAACGTTACTTTTCCAAGCGCCGCCTTCCCATACTGCTTCCGCGTAAGGAAGACCTGCAGAATCAATTCGGACTTTGTTACCAGACCGAACATGCGCCAAATCCGGAGAGCCGAATCGTACTGCACCGGGAGCGTGATGCTTTAGGCGTTCCCCGATCCGAGGTCCGGGTGGCGTTCAGCGAGATTGATATTCGAACGGCGGTTTCAACCCACGCGTTAATCAGGAAACAGCTTAACTCGACCGACACCGGCGACTTGGCATACGACGAGGACACCTTAAAAGACGAGGTGCTCAACCGGCTTCGCAACTTTGACTCTGCGGCGCATCACATTGGAACGACTCGCATGGCATTGCTACCGCGTGATGGTGTAGTCGACGTGGACTGCCGCGTCCACGGGACGGAAAACCTTTTTGTTGCCGGCGCTTCTGTTTTCGCTACGAGTGGACACGCGAACCCGACACTCATGATCATCGCGCTCGCAAGTCGGTTAGTCGACCATCTCAAATCTAAGCGGTTTGATAAACAGAAGTAAGTCGAGACGGTGCCGTAAGCGGGCTCCGTTCGTCCCGTTCCTTGCCACTCTTGACTGTTGGCAGAACATCTTTCCCGCCCATACGAACGAGCAGGCAAGCAGGCCAATCAGCGCGAACATGACGCGCTTGACGCCGTAACAAAACAACTCTTCGTCTAAGGGCGGCGGCTTGCGTGGCGATGTTTCATAGCCCTATTCTGGCTTTACCCTCTAACACGTTTCCCTCGCGCTACATATCCGCTTCTCTGTTCCATCCATCAACGAGTGCGGAGGCTTTTCCGGATAGTGATAGAGCCGCCATCTTTCGGGCTCGATAGAGGCGAACCCGCGTCAGCCAGACGAAGGCGATGGCGCGGCTTCGGGCGCCGACGATCCGCCGGGACGTCAATACTTTCTGAACCTCTCCAAGGGGTGAGGCTGCGACCAAAAGCGTCAAAGCGAGCCAGCGCATCAACGAGGATTTGCCGCGGCGCACATCCCCGAAGGCATGGGCGACGTGACGGTCCCATCGACGCGCCAGCTCGGAAAACGACGTGCAGGAGGGCGTGAGGACCCGGGCCTCCTCCAGAAAGGCGATGCGGAAGCCCCTTGCTGCCGCCCTTTGTCCCCACTCCGTATCTTCCATTGTCGTGATGCCGCCGAAAGGACCGACCGTGTGAAACACGCCGCTTCGAACCGCCATGTTTCCGGTGGCGGTATAACTATGCTTCTCGACGTAGAGGCGCGCCCGATAGCTGAATAGCTCCTCATAGGCTTCTATGCCGGTGGGCGTGGAAGCATCCTTCCGCAGAATGCCGATATCCCCCCCTACAATATCGACGTCAGGCCTTGCCGCCATAAGGGAGAGGATCGCGTTAGCCCACCCCGGCTGTACGACGCAATCTGCGTCGATAAATGCTATCAGATCGGAGGTCGCAAGTGACGCGCCGAGATTGCGGGCCGGTCCCGGGCCGGGAATGGGCTGACGCACCAGGCGGACGTCGCTTAGCCCGCTACAGACATCGAAAGGCATTTCGTGCGAGCCGTTGTCGACGACAATAATTTCCATCCTGACGGCAGACGTGCGCTGGAGATCCAGCGCCTCAAGACAGGCTCTGAGATTCCCTGGCTCATTGAGATGAGGGATCACCACACTTAGTTGGAAATTGCACCCCATGACGGCTCCCGACAACTCGGCAATCTCGCTGGCGGCCAAGCCGATGCGACGACACGCCTGAAGGATCAGTACCAAGAGTCTGGCATCGGAGGCTGTGGATTAGGAAGCCATGCCCGCCGCCAACTTTGGAGGACGCCTGCCTACGCCTTTCGATGATCGATCGACCTGTCGCCCTCATCTGATCGTCTAGTGGCCACCTCGCGGTCGAGCGATACGACGGCGCGCGCGTTCATCGTTTTCCTACCGAATGGGACCTTATCCATAGGTGGCAGATAGGCGTCGAAGGGATTATCCGCGGCTGCCACACGGACTAGGCGAAACGCCCATTGGGGAACTATCCACCCGCTCGCAATCGCCTAATCATGCGCCAAGCGACAAGGAGGCCCGAAAGCGGGCGGGATCGTATGCACGACCTGGATATCGGTTACATCGTCTCGACGACCGCCTCTGGCGGCAGTTCCGCATAGTGCACACGACGTTCGAACAAAGAGATAGGAACTTCAGGCCTCAGGACCCTGCACACTGGAAAAGAAGGAAAAGCTCATGCGGAAGATATTGATCGTGTATGGCACACGCCCTGAAGCCGTTAAAATGGCGCCGCTAATAGATGCCCTTAGCCGCTCTGCTTTCTGCCGCCCCATCGTGGCCGTCACCGGTCAGCATCGCGAGATGCTTGATCAGGTGAACCGTCTCTTCGGAATCGAGCCTCACCACGACCTCAACATCATCACCCAATCCCAGACGCTCGAAACGATTACCTCTCGCGTCCTTACCGGTGTGTCCACCGTGATCGATTTGGAGCGGCCAGACGCGCTCCTGGTTCAGGGTGACACGACTTCCTGTTTTGCGGCTGGCCTTGCCTCTTTCTATCAAAGAATTCCGCTCATCCATCTCGAGGCAGGCTTGCGCTCAGGCGATCACACCAATCCCTTCCCGGAAGAAATCAACCGCCGCCTGACGACCCGGCTTGCCACGCTTCACCTCGCACCGACCAGGGTCTCGAAGCAAAACCTCCTCAACGATGGCGTACCCGAAAGCCAGATTGTGGTCACCGGCAACACAGTGATCGATGCTCTCCTTCATGTGTCGGGACGAAACACCGCCATCGAAAACAGTGATTTCGGACAGGCGACAAGCAAGCGAACCGTTCTCATCACTGCCCACCGACGCGAATCCTGGGGCGAGCCCATGAAACGCACGGCACGCGCCATCGCCTGCCTTGCCCGAATGTTTCCGACGGTCAATTTCCTTCTGCCAGCACACCTCAACCCGGCCGTCCGATCCGTCCTTCTCCCACCGCTCGAAGGTCTCGACAACGTCACGATCACGCAGCCTCTCGACTACTCCGACTTTGTTAAGGCGATGCGCGATTGCTCTATCGTCTTGACTGACAGCGGTGGCGTACAGGAGGAAGCGCCTTCCCTCGGCAAGCCGGTGCTGGTGATGCGCGACACGACGGAGCGGCCGGAAGCCGTCGAGGCCGGCACGGTTCGTCTGGTCGGGACTGACGAGGACGCAATCGTCACCAATGTCGCGACCCTGCTGACGAACCGGAGCGCGTATCGGGCGATGGCTCGGGCGGTCAACCCCTATGGCGACGGACGCGCCTCAGAGCGTGCGGTGCGTGCCATCGAGCATTTCTTTGGCCACGCCGAGCGGCCGGCGGAGTTCGGCGCGACGTTGCCCGCTGTAGGCTCACGCACGCGGAGAGCGCCAACCTCGGCGCAGCAAGCCCCTGGCAATCGGCCCGTCGTAGAACCGCTAACCGCTTAGATGGCGTAGCGAGCGGAGCCCAGCCAGCCAAGTTCGAATGCTGGTGGGCGTCCCTGTCATTGATGATGCGCGGGAGAGACGATCATGAAGCATTAAGCCTGGATCGATGACCCGTTGGACTATTCAAGTTTGTCCGCGGTGGCGCGGATGGCCGCATCGTGCGGGAAGCAACGGTGCCCCAGCGAGCTCGATGCGCTGATCGCCTGGTTTGCCGATCTTGTGAAGACCGACAAGAACGATGCGCGGGCATCGCGCAGTTGATCCGGCTTGGTTGGTTCAGTCCCGACCGACGCAAATCTCTTTCGGCCCGAGCGCTGCTGCCGGCCCGCAAGGTCATCCAAAAAAAAGCTTCGCGACATCGAGATCAGCATCCGGGACAAAATATGCGGCTTCGGCCTCAAGGTACTGCCAATGACGCGGCGCAGCGTGTGCGGCACGGGTCCGCGAACTGGTTGAAGGACATCCAACCTTGGAGGCGATCACCGCGCAATTGAAGATCCGCGACGCACGTGCCGACGAACTTGCCGGGAATGAGCGCAAGCTACGTGGAACGGCGGCTGATGACGATGGCGTTGATACCACCTCGAGCATACGGTGTACCGCCTGCAGTCGGCCAGCGCATTGGACGCTGGTGGGCACCAATCCGCGCCGTGTCGTCTTCGCTCGCGGTGAAACCCTGGCCAGCCAAACAGCTCTATGAAAGTCTCAGCACCGCCCGCGGCGACATCGAAAGCCGCATCAAGAGAGCCAGCTGGACATTTACGCCAACGTCACCAGCGAGATGACGCGCGCCAATCAGCCGAGGCTGTGGTTTGCCTCAACCGGGCCACTGTCTGGGATCTCTACGCCAGCATCGGTCGGCGGCCCTCACCGTTCATTGGCGCCACGCGCCACGCGTGTCGTAGACGATTTTGCCCCCAAGCCGAGTATGGCGGATCGCCTTGAAGGGATCGTGCTCGACCAACAGTACCACGATGTCCGCGTTCTCAACGGCCAGATGTGCTCCCTCGAGACGCAAGTTGTTATGGCCGGACAATTCCTTCGGAAGCTTGTCAACGTAGGGATCGGCGACCATCACCTCCACCTCGGGTAGCGACTTCGCGATAAGATCGACAACCTCGATGGCGGGACTCTCGCGGACATCATCCACATTGGCCTTGAAGGTGAGGCCCAGACAGGCGATCTTCGGTGAACGGAACCTATGGGCTTTATCCACAACCTGAGCCGCTACGTGGTGCGGCCGCCGGTCGTTCACTTCTCGCGCTGTCCGTATGAGGCGGGCCTGCTCGGGCGCTGCACCGACAATGAACCAGGGATCGACCGGAATGCAATGTCCACCAACGCCAGGCCCCGGATTAAGGATGTTGACCCTCGGGTGCCTGTTGGCGAGCCGGATAACCTCCCAGGCATCGACATGCAACGTTTCGCAAACAAGCGAAATCTCGTTCGCAAAGGCAATGTTGACGTCCCGGTAGGCATTCTCGACCAGCTTCGCCATCTCGGCGCTCGCGGCATCTGTCAGCAGGATTTCGCCTTGCGCGAACAGGCGATATATTGAAGCTGCCTTGTCCGCGCATTTCGGCGTGAGACCGCCGACGACGCGATCGTTCGTGACGATCTCAATCATGATGCGGCCCGGCAGCACTCGTTCGGGGCAATGTGCGATGTAAACGTCCGCGCCGTTCTCGCCGTCAAGCGGCATCCTTAGGTCCGGCCGGAGCGCCGAAATCCATCTGCATACCTGCTCGGTCGTCCCCGGGGGTGAGGTAGACTCCAGCACGACGATGTTTCCGACCTTGAGCCGGGGGGCGATCTGTTCTGCGGCCGCTTTAACGTAAGACAGGTTTGCCGAGCGATCCTCATTGAAAGGAGTTGGCACGGCAATGATAAAGGCGTCGGCCTCAGGGAGCTGACAGGTGGCGGTCAGCCGACCCATCGCCACGGCGCCGCTCACCGCCACGGCGAGATCGGGTTCGGTGAACGGTACCTCGCCGCGTGATACGGCCGCGACGATCGCCGGGTTTATGTCCACCCCGACGACATCGACGCCCCGTGTGGCGATTGCCACGGCCGTCGGCAGGCCGATGTAGCCCAATCCCAGGATAGCCAGCCGACCCTTGAAAACTTCGCTCATAATCGCCTTCCCTTAAAAACGCCAGTGTCGCTACGGTGTCCGGTTAGCTGTGCCGGAAGGCTCGGGCCGGACGAATGGCCTCCACGGCCGTCAGCTGAATGAATCGTGTATTCGTCGACAGATACCGCCACCAGAGGCGCCGCGGCTCCAACAGCACGCGATAGGCCCATTCCATGCCGACCTTCTGCCAGGCGAGCGGTGCGCGGCGCGTGAGGCCCGCCATTACGTCAAAGGAGCCGCCCACGCCATGCAGAATTGGGACATTGAGAGAGGCGGCATGAGTGGCAAGAAAGATCTCCTTCAACGGCGACGTCATGCCGATGAACAATATATCGGCGGCGGATTCGCGAATTCCCGCAGCGATTTCGACAGCCTCGGCCGCTCCGAAATAGCCGTGATGGCTGTAGACGATCCTCGCCTTAGGGAAGCCTTCTGCGATGACCTTTTCCAACTTGCTGAGGACCTCTGGCCGCGCCCCGAGAAGCGCGATGGAGCGTTCCTCCTCGTTGGCCAGCCGAAGCAATCGCTGGAAGATATCGATCCCGGCCACTCGCTCGGGAAGCGGGCGCCGAAAGAGCTTGCTCGCCCAGACTACTGACTGGCCGTCCGCAAGCAGAAGGTCACACTCGATCAGGGAATCCCTCAACTGTGGGTCCTTACGAAGATTGACGATCTTGGCTGCGTTCACGACGCCCAGCATTAGTCGACTGCGCGACTTAAGCGCCGCGTGGCATTGGTCGATGACTTCATCCATGCGCATTGCGTCTAGATACATGCCGAATAAGAGTTGCCGTCCGCCCGACATTCAGCCCTCCCGAGCAATTTCGTTGTTTTCGGTGCCGGCTTGCAACGCAAGCTCGGTAATGACGTCGCTTGAAAGCCAAGCGTAAAGGAGCCAGCCCAATTCGTAGGGGCGGCACTCGTAGTCGACACGGGTCGGCGGAAAGATGTGGTTGACGAGCTTCGGAACGCGTAGGCCCGGGAAAACGGCTGTCGTCATTGCGGCCGCCCCTCGAATGGCCTTGCCCGGCTCGCGCCGCGCCACTTTGCGCCAAATCACACCTCGGTCGGCATCTATCAGCCCTGCGGACGTTTCCGGACGTTCGTAGATCCAGCTGAGACCCTTTACGATCGCTGATAGACGGTTCCTGCCACCGGCTTGATGGAGTTCATGCAAGACCATTGGCGCCATCGCGTGCTGGTGCACGCTGTAGACGGGATAGCCCTCCGTGACCTGACCAGTCCGCGCATCATAGTGCCACCACCATTGTCCTTGCGGGCCTTGATGCGCGCATATTGTTTCCGCGCAGTTGTCGGCGATCGTGAGCGCTTCCCTATTGTTCGTCACGACGTGAAAGCGCGCCAGCGCCTGGATCGGATAAACCTGGTCAGCGAAGGACCCGACATGCCCGCGTAGCCGCCCAGCCGCGGCAGACGGCAGCACGTGTGGAAAGATGCCCGAGCCGGACCAACCCGACAGGAGCTTCCTGCGGGCGAGATGCGCCACCTCAATCGCCGTACCCCATCCCCAAGCCGCGACAGCGGCTGTCAACGCCCACGCGCAATCAACCGTCGCGATGGGAACATCGGCCGCGAGATAGTCCCGGAGCTTAAGAAAAGGATCGGAGGAACGCTCACCTGAAACCTCGACAGTCGCCCATGCCGTAAGGGCCAACGCACCGATATCATGCGACGCCTCGGCACGCTTCGCGGTCATCCTGGCGAGATCTGCAGCATTACCAAAACCGAGCACTCGCCGCTGAACCTCGTCGCTCACGCGCGAAAGGCCGAGTGCGACTATCGCCGCATAGCGAATGCTTTCCCCTTCCAGCTGCGTGTCCCATCCTGATCTCGAATGCGGCCCGCGCAACGTGTGGCCGAAAATGCCGTTGCGGTGCATTGCTGGCAAACCAGCCAAAGCAAGTTGCAGAAGCAGGTCGAGCCGATTGACGTCTGGGAAGGATGTGGCGGCGAGTGCCTGCAAGCGCATATCCGCGACATTAAAGCCGCCGGCTGTATGTCGCTCTCCTAACTTTCCGGGCATTCGCCCGTTCGGCGTTCGGCTGTCATGTAGATCACTGGCCATGGAAAACCCTGAACGATAAAGTGAACAACCGAACGGTTTCTCCGCCTCAATGGGCTAAACGCCAGTTGCGATAGAATCATATTAGAAAATTCGATCGCCCTAACCACCGCTCTCAAAGACTTACGAAATACCGCAAGTGTATAGGGTCGAAGCGAAGAGATGCATCAAAAGGGTTGCTATCCTGTGCGGCTTTGCAACTTACACCTCATGGAAAGGCGCACGTCCGTCGCCCCAGCCGGGGAAGAGTATCCTCACATTCCCCAATGGGATGATGCTCCCCAACGCACGACGAGGCCTTCAGGATGACGGTGCCTGCCTCCATCTCGTGAGCCTACCTCTCTCGACAGTCTTTCAGCACGCGCCATTTTTGGACAATGTGGGGCATCCTCCTCGAGGCCAAATCGCAACGAAAGAACGAAAGTGAGAAAAAACAGATGTATGCGATGTCGAAAAAGGACCCGTCAGGCATCGCTGAACCCCGCATCACCACCAACGCGGGGATTGCTCTCGTGATTGTCACCTACAACAGCGCCGGAGTACTACCCGGGATACTGGATTCTCTTGCCGACGGCCTGGAAGGCATAGATCGATATGAAATTATTGTCGTCGACAATGCATCGCACGACGACTCCGTCGCACTGGCGCAGGCGCATCCGATCGGCGTGACAGTGATAGAAACGGGTAGAAATGCGGGCTATGCAGGCGGAATCAATGTTGCTGTCGCAACAATCTCCCTGGAGACTGATATCCTGGTCCTTAATCCGGATATTCGGTTGCAGGCTGGTTGTGTTCGGACGCTCTCTCGCCGGCTTTCGGACACGGCGATCGGCGTAGTTGCCCCGAAACTCCTCAACGATGACGGAACTATCGCCAATTCAGTCCGGCGCGAGCCGTCGCTTCTCACGATCTGGTCGGACGCGCTTCTCGGAACGAAGCTGGCAGGAAAGCTGGGCCTCGGCGAAATTGTCGCCTCACCCGATCTCTACAGCCGCGGCGGCGCCGTGGACTGGGCGACTGGTGCAGCCCTGGCGATTTCTGCGAACGCGCGCAAGAAGGTCGGCACCTGGGACGAATCCTTCTTTCTCTATAGCGAGGAGGTCGACTACATGCAAAGAGTGCGGAGCGCCGGATTGGAGGTAGCGTACGAGGCCGATGCCTGTGTCATGCATTCCGGCGGCGAGTATCACCAGAACACCTATCTTTCAGGACTTATGACGGCCAATCGCATACGATACTTCCGTCGGCATCACAGTGCGTTCGCGACCGTATTTTTCCGCCTCGGCATCATCGTCGGCGAGACGATGCGCATTGCGCTCGGCCCCGGACACCGAGCAGCCTTATACGCTGCGCTCTTCTCCGCGGCCGGACCTCAAAGCGCGCCAGCGCGTTGAGACGCGTTGATAAGATCGGCGTAAATTGCGTCCATCCGGTCGAGCTTCGACGACCAAAGTGCGGTTTGTCCAACATGCGCGTAGGCAGCCGCGCCCATCCTATTCCGCAGGTATTGATCGACAGTCAGTCTTCGGACGGCCTCCGCGATATCGATCGCTAAGGCATCCGGTGTTGTGACGTCAAGCTTGATTGCACAGTCAGAAGATACCGCACTCCCCGGGCCGCCGCGATCGACGACGATCAGCGGCAGTGAAAACGCCATGGCCTCCAGCGCCACGTTTCCACCCGGTTCCCGATAGCTTGGAAAAACGAAGACATCAGCCTTTCGGTAGAATTCCGCCACCTCTTCCTTTCGGCGCCAGCCATGCAGGCGGACACGGTCTCCTAGTTGGAGTTCTTCAATAAGCCGCTCACACTCTCGCCGCTCCGGACCTTCCCCGACGATATCGAGTTCGACCGCCAAATCGCGAATCAGGTTCATCGCGCGAATGATGTCGCGGGCACCCTTAGTGCGAACGAGACGGCCGACATAAATCAGTTTTACCGGATTTTTCCGTGTCGACCGGTCAATTGGCGCCGGGATGTCGTCGAGGCCCGTTTCGCTCATCACCTCAAAACGGCGCAACGGAATGTCGGAAAGCTGCTCACGCACGTAGTTCGCGATGCCAAGCACACAATCGGCGCTTTGGAAGCTGGCACGCAACAACGGGTCCCAGCGCAATCGCATGTGGTCTAGATGCCGAAGCTTCATGAACCAGGGGCTGGATGTCCCATCGGCCGCAAAGCCCACTGGCGTCGACAACCCGCCACCGACCGGACCGATGATCAGAGGCATCCCTAGCTTCGCCGCAGGTGACGGGTAGCGCATGGCAACGGGGACCGGTTGATGAACGATGTCGAAGCGCTCTCCCCTCTCTAGCGCTGAGATTAGCCAACGTCGTGCGCGAATGTAAAACGGCACGTAGGCCGGTTTCATGAGGCTATTCAGCCGCTCCGCGCGGCCAAGCAATGGCGGCTCCCGCCACTCGATGATTCTTATGCCGGTCAATTGCTCGCTGGCGGGCCTGGCGCCGCGTTTGAAATACGTCAGCAGTGTCACGTCGTGACGTTCGGAAAGCCTGCGCGCCCATTGGGACGCCACCCATGCCTCGCCAACATCTTCCCCGTTGCACGTTGGCGCTACAAGCAGAACTTTTGCCACGTCGTTTATTCCCTGCTTTACCGTCGAGATCTCTCAAACGAGGATTTAGCAGGCAGTATGAATGCTCGTTTGTTCAGCGACAACACCACCTTTGGTGTGGTCGACGAGCGCGCATTGTCCTGGGTCAGAATTAGCACGACGTCTTGGCTAAGGCGTGGCAGCCGGGTCCGAGAGCTCCGTATCCTTTTTTTGCGAAATCGCCAGCGGCGGCGGCACGCCTTTCATGTCCCTCTCGCGCAAAACAGTCGACCACTAATGTCCACTTTCACCGCGCGAGCGGTGGGCCGATGGGCCACCACCGCGGTCTAAGACAGAAGTGCCAAGCCAAAGCAACTTGGCGTATTCCGCTCGAACTATGCGTGGAGCAACTCTGGTCTTACCCAAAAGGATGGCCGCGTACGCTCATTGCCGGACTTTCTCCGTTCCCGACATCTGCCTAAATTCTTGGGATAGAATTGAAGCGTATGCGACGCGTCGACAAATGCGTTCCGGGAATTTCAATGGATCCTACTGTTTCAGTTATCCTGCCGACTTACAACCGCAGCAAGACTCTCGCTGCTGCGATGACCAGTGTTCTTACGCAGTCTTACCGGGACCTGGAGTTGATTGTCGTCGACGATGCCTCGACCGAGGACATAGCACAGGTGCTGGCGGGTTTTTCGGACGATCGGATCAGATATCTCCGGCGTGATACGAATGGCGGCGCAGGCGCCGCGCGCAATTCCGGGTTGGTCGCGGCGAAGGGACGCTTCATCGCCTTCCAAGATAGCGACGATCTCTGGCTGCCAGGTAAACTCCAACGACAGATGGCCTTCTTTGCGATCCTCCCCGATCGAGTCCGAGTCGTCACGGGCGGAAAGATACTCTACGGTCGAGACCGGAATTTCCAACGCGGGCCTGGCAAGGTCGTGCATGCCCCCGATCCGGCGGGCGCGCTGCGTCTCGGCGATGATCAACTGGCCAAGCTTCTTAGGGAAAACAGGCTAAGTGTGCAGAACGCTCTCTTTAGGCGGGATTGCATGCCTACGCAGACATGGTTCGACGGCAGTTTGCGCGCGAACGAAGACTGGGAATTCGCGGTGCGGCTCGTACAACACACCGCCATTTACGAAGACGTCGAACCCGTCGTGCTGGGCTTCATCTCGCCCGACAGTATCTCATCGAACCCACGGCGCCAGTTGAAGGGGCTTTTGAAGATTCTGCGGACGAACAGGCGGGTGCTCGCCACGCGCCGGCTGGACCGCTCCCGGCTTCGTATCGAGTTCGCCATCGATCTACACCGACTCGGCAGGCGGCGATTAGCGCTGCGTTTCCTCGTCGAAGGCGTCAAAGATCGGCCGGCGAATATTGTTGCAGTCATGCTCTCCGTTTACCGCCGGTTCAGCCGGATCGCTAAGGAATCGATCGTCGACGGCCTTACCCAGGCGGTTAGCAGGCGGGCCGCGAGATGACCGCCGCACATCGATCACTCAGCCACGGTTCCCGGCTAGTCGTCCTCGTCCTCGCCCTTCACGTGTCGACTGTCTTCGGTGGTTCGCCGCCTACCAGCGGCTTCCGGCCTCTGAATCACACCGGCGTCATCGATGAAACCGTCCTCAAGAAGTTCGAAGGCACTTATTATGTCGGGACCGACAACACTGTCGTCGAGAACCTGGAGATCCGCGGAAACATCGTTGTCGAAGCGAAGAATGTGACGATCCGCAACATAAGGCTGAACTCCGGAACACCGTGGCACGCGATCATCGTGGCCGACGAGGCGAGCGGCTTCACTCTTCAGGACAGCGATATCGATGGCGGCGGCGGCACGGTGAACGGCGTGCTCGGTTTCGGGCTGTTCTTGCGAAACAGCATCCGTGGTGTCGATAATGGCATCAACGTGACAGGTCCCTCAATTATCCGCGAGAACCACATATTCGGACTATTCAGCAGAAAGGGTGGCCACTACGACGGCATCGAGATCAATGGCGGACACGACATCGAGATCACAGGCAACGATATTGTCAACGATCACGGCCAGACATCGGCTGTGATGATGAACAACGAATTCAGCGGCCTCAGCAACATAGTCATCGAAAATAATCGCCTCGTCGGGGGAGGCTATACGGTCTATCTCGACGGCCGTAAGGGCGGAGGCGCGGTAAATGCAGCTTCGATCCGGATCATAACTAACGAGATTGGCGCCGGCCACTGGGGTGAATTCGCTTTCTACGACAGCAAACCAGTGGTCGAAGGCAACCAGCCCACTTCCCACTGATCCGCCCACCGAGTGTTGTCATTGATCAGCAATGATTGGATGCTTCCCAGTCGTGGCATTGGAGCCAATGGCGAGCGACCTGCCATATCAGATAGGTGTAAGCGCTCGGCGCTTGATAGCCGGATTGATAAGTTATGCGTTGTTGCGCACATCGGTAGACTATCCCAGAGTATTTCACCCACCGGCCAAAGCGACCTCAAGGCTGCACTCATGCAAGCAACTGTGTCCAGCGTAAGCACTTCCCGGACTTCGGCGAGGCGGAGTGGCTCAACCCGCGCAATCGCCTCCCAAGCAGCAGACGACAGCGTAGCGCGCGTTCAGATGAGGCCTCTTCCGACCAAGGCCGGGCTTCCTTTTCTTGTGACAGTCTTCGTCGTCTCGCTTTTCGTGCCGATGAGCTTCGGTATCGGAGGCCTCATGCTCAGTCCATTCCGAATCGTGATGCTGGCAACTGTCGTTCCTTGCTTTTGCAAGTGGGTGAGCGGTGGGGCGGGACAGCTGAGGGTGGCCGACTTCACGTTGTTTTTTTACTGCCTCTGGTGTTCGATCGCCCTGAGCGTGGTGCATGGTGTGGCGCAGGGCATGCAATCTGGCGGTATCCTTTTCATCGAGACCATGGGCGCCTACCTAATCGCGCGCTGCTACATCAGATCCGCGGAAGACTTCTACAATGTCATTCTTCTTTTCTATCGTATCATGCTGCTGTTGTTGCCTTTTGCCCTGTTCGAAGCAACGACTGGCATCAATATTCTGCTCAAACTCGCTGGCAGCGTCTTCCCGGGGGCGCCGGTCGAGACGTATGACACGCGATGGGGCCTCCGGCGCGTCCAGAGCATCATAGATCATCCAATTCTTTTCGGCGTCATAACCTCGTGCATGTTTGGGCCGGCCTTTTTCGTACTGGGTTACGGGAAGTCCGTCTTTGAGAAGCTCGTGCGTGCAGGCGTCGTCTTCGTGATCGCGTTCCTTTCGATGTCCTCCGGGCCGATTTCGGGTCTCTTTGCCCAGTTGGCCGTGACCGCGTGGGATCGGATCCTCGCTGGTATGAAGGCACGTTGGACATTGTTCGCCGCCGGCATCGCCGCCGTCTATGCAGCGGTGGCTCTGGGGTCGAACCAGACTTTCTTTCAATTCTTCATCACTCATTTCTCCTTCAGTTCCGACAATGCCTATTATCGTGTCCTGATCTGGGAGTTCGGCACCGGTTCGGTTGCAAAGCATCCATGGTTCGGAACCACAATGACCGGTTGGGACAGGCCCGACTGGATGCCACCCAGCATCGACATGTTCTGGTTGTTCCACGCCATCCTTTACGGCATTCCCGCGGCGGCAGCGATGTTCGCCACGTTCGCGATCCTGTTCATGACGATCGCCTGGCGCAGGATCAGTGACGAGAGGCTGATTTCTTACCGCATGGGATATCTCACCTCGTTGACAAGTTTCTTCCTGGTCGGCTGGACCGTGCATTTCTGGAACACGACCTATGTCATGTTCATTTTCATCGTTGGAGCCGGCGTCTGGCTTCTCGATGCGCAAGGCGAGGGGAATTGTGAGGCTGAACCAAGGCCCACGCGTGGCGCATTGCCGCGACGAGAACGGTCGGGACGTGCACGGGAGGCACAACCCGCAAAAGCGTGATGCCTGTTTATGCAGAGGGCCGTTAGACACGGCCCGGCCAACAACCTCGTGGCATTCCGAACCAGTCAATCACGGGCTGTGGTGCTGCGAGTGACTTAGCGCCTGTTTGAGGCAGCTGGGATGAATATACTTGTCACACATACTCATATACATTTGGGAAAGAGCCGATTTATCCGCTCCAAACAGTTCGCCGCGCAACGAGAATGCGGTTTGGGCACCTCGATGAACATCCCTCCAGAAACTCTCGCGTCGCTTGAGAGAATATAGAAATATCTTATATCGCATATAGTTTTGCAGTGCAGGAAACATAGTTGACTTGCGTTCAAAGAGCTTCGCGCAGATGTAGAGAGTGTTCGCGACTTGGCAAAACCCGTAACTCCAGCCACTGGCTCTGGCGCCTGGGAAAACATGATGAAAAACCCTGGCATCGGACGTCGCGGCCAAGATATAGCCGGATTTTTGCGTCCTTAGCGACACATCCATATCTTCGTGCTGCGAGTAGCCCGCGCCGTAGCCCAAGGTTTCATCGAAGCCGATCGATTTGATGACATCCGTGCGGAAGGACATTCGGAATCCCGACATGGTTTCGACACGGGAATATCTGAGTCCGTCAATCCATGCCGGCTGATCGTCCCACAGGCTTCGGGCGTAAAGCTTGAATGTCTCAGGGACGAACCGCTCCTCGATAGAGTTTCGAAGCGCCTGCATGCGCGACTTGAAAATCGCGGCATTGTTTTTCTTGTATGTTTCATCCGACGTTGATAGAGGCGAGCCCAAAACCGGTGTGGCGGTGACGCCGCCAACGACTCCCGTGGTATCCATTTCGTACGCGGCGACAAGAGCCTCGCCAAATCCGGGATGCCACAAAGAATCGTCGTCCGGCATCGCCACGATTGGCGCTTCAATGTGAGCGAGGCCGAGATTCCGTTGGTAAGCTGAATTTCTTTTCTCAGAGCGCAAAATAACAAAATTCTCAAACTCGGCTACTCTTGCAACGCTGTTTACGACGTCGCAGACGGCCTTGTGATCGTCGCTTGCATCGACGACTACCAATTTAGATGGTGGCCGTTTTTGCTTCAGCATAAGGGGAATCGACATCTGCAACGCATTTGGTCGGTTCCGAGTCGCAATTAGTGCATCATAGTTCATGGGCACCCCGATCACCTGTTGCTTGCGAGATCGTAGCTGCCGCCATGGTAATTGCCCGGCGGGATTGTCCAGCAACGGCCCGACAGTATCAAGCGTGTTCAGCTCTCCACTTAGGGCATGGGGGAATCTACAACCTTCCCAGATACCCGCCAATTAGCCGATTGGAGGAGCCCCCTGCGCGGCTGGATCTGAAGCGAGAAGAGTCCCTTAAGTCGATTGAATCAGATATCAAGCACGGCAACGATTGGCACTCCCCCACCGCTGCCGTCCCTGTTGGGCTTATGCAGTTCAAACATATCGGGGATTTCTCTTTTGCGAAACTAGCACACTTCGGGCTGGATAGCCGCAGTAGCAACGAACACCCTGGCATCAAGGACACAGGGATCGTAGCTGTCGGGCGGAGATATGCACATAGGAGCCATCTGACGGCTGAAAGCCTCCTTGACGTTTTCTCTCGGCGCATTCCTACCGCTTGGGCATGCCAACTCCAAACCAATGATTAAATCAACGAGGCCTTTCATCAGCTTCCAAAACCGCCGGCTGTCGGGGTCGTGACCGTGATTGCTTCCCCCGCATCCAAAGCCGTCTGATCACATGCTTTCAACGTCTCCACAGTACCATCCAGCCGCCGCACGCTTGCTGCCCCGATCTGGCCATCTCCGCCCCCGTTTACTCCGCGAGGCGGACGATTGCGGTGGGAAGAGAGGATCGCACATTCCATCCGCTCCAGAAATCGAATCGTGCGCTCGGTGCCGTCTCCGGCGCTCCATCTGCCCTTTCCGCCCGAACCCTCCATGAGGTGGAAGTCTTCCAGCAGAACGGGGAATCGGAGTTCCAGCACCTCGGGATCCGTCAGCCTAGAATTCGTCATATGGGTATGGACGCCCGCCGTTCCAGCAAAGCCGCGGCCGTCGTTCGTCCGACCCGCCGGCGAACCCGAACAGATCGTCTCGTAGTATTGGTATTTCGCATTGCCGAACGTCAGATTGTTCATCGTTCCCTGCGCATTGGCCATCGCCCCCATGGCGCCGAAAAGCGCATTGGTGACATGCTGCGATGTCTCGACATTTCCGGCGACAACCGCTGCCGGATAAGCCGGTTTTAGCATGCAGCCATCGGGGATGATAATCTTGATCGGCCTCAGGCAGCCGGCGTTCATCGGAATGTTGGCTTCGACCATAACGCGGAAAGCATAGAGAACGGCAGCGCGGGTGACCGGCTCAGGCGCATTGAAATTGTTGGCCTGAACCGCCGACGTTCCGGTAAAATCCACGGTCGCCTCGCGGCTCTGGCGATCGACTGTAATCTTGACCCTGATGAGCTGACCCGTGTCGGTTGGATAGTCGTACTGGGCGGTGTCCGGCAACCGCTCGATGACCCGGCGCACGCTTTCAGCCGCATTGTCCTGGACGTGCCCCATATAGGCTTCAACCACAGAGAGGCCGAAATGAGCAACCATCTTGCGCAGTTCCGCCACGCCCTTTTCGTTTGACGCAATTTGAGCCTTTAGATCGGCGATGTTCTGTTGCGGATTACGCGCTGGATAACGATGATTTGCCAGGAGCGCGAGCAGTTCGGCTTCACGGAAGCGACCACGTTCGACGAGTTGGAAGTTATCGAAGAGAACACCTTCTTCCTCGACGGTTGTTGCAAGTGGGGTCATTGAGCCCGGCGCTGTTCCGCCAACGTCGGCGTGATGTCCGCGCGAAGCAACATAAAACAGGATCGTGGATCCTGCGTCGTCAAACACAGGCGTGACGACTGTTATGTCGGGGAGATGTGTTCCGCCGTTGTACGGGGCGTTGAGAGCAAACACGTCGCCCGGGTGGATGCGCCCCGAGTTCAACTTGATGATTGTCTCCACTGACCGGTCCATGGATCCCAGGTGAACCGGCATATGCGGTGCATTGGCTACGAGCGCGCCGGTTCGGTCGAAGACAGCACACGAAAAATCCAATCGTTCCTTGATGTTGACGGAATAGGCGGTGTTTTGAAGTGTGACACCCATCTGTTCGGCGATAGACATGAAGAGATTGTTGAAAATCTCCAGCATGATCGGATCGGCTTCGGTCCCAAGGGCGGCTACATTCTTCTTCGCTTCAACGCGCCGGAGCAGCACGTGGTTATTCGAGGTGATCTCCGCCCGCCATCCCGGCTCCACGACAATTGTTTGGTTGACTTCAATAACAAGTGCCGGGCCGAGTGCCTGGCTACCGGGAAAGAGATCCTCGCGCCTAAAGACACTGGTATCACGCCAGGAGCCTTCGAAGAAGACTGGCCGAGTTTCTGAGGCACGGGCAGGACTTGCCGCCGCCTCGTGACTTTCCTCCTGATTGCGGCCCTCGGATCGGTCGGTTCCCTCGACGCTCACGGATTCAACGACGACCGTTTTACCGTCATAGACGAAGCCGAACTGCGCCTTGTGCGCCCGCTCGAAGTCGGTCCTGGCATCGGATATCGAACCAAGGCCAAAATCGACCGGGAGCGCAGTATCCGTACCCTCGTATCGCAAGGCGAGGACGGGCCTGAACTCCATTGCATCGGGCGAAATGCCTTGCACCTGCAATTCGTCACGAACGCCGATCCTCAGGGTTTTGATCAAGCGGTCAAGCTCTGAGAGAGACGCTTCCGTCAGAGGCTTGATGAACGCTTGCTGACGAGATGCGAAGATCGATGACAGGCCCATGCCGTAAGCAGACAACAGACCGGAAAAGGGGTGAACCAACACCATCGACATGCCGAGGGCATCGGCAACGAGGCAGGCGTGTTGCCCACCGGCACCACCGAAGCAGTTCAGAAGGTATTCTGTTACGTCGTAGCCACGCTGCACCGAGATTTTCTTGATAGCGTTGGCCATATTTTCAACCGCGATCTTTATGAAGCCTTCCGCGACGCTCTCCGGGCTGTGTCCGCTGGCGGCTTGCGCGGACATTGCCTCGAATTTCTCGCGCACGGCCTGGATATCGAGTGGTTCGTTCTGGGCCGGCCCGAAGATTGCGGGAAACAGATCCGGCTGCAGTTTTCCGAGCATGACGTTGGCGTCCGTCACCGCCAATTCCCCGCCACGACGATAGCAGGTGGGTCCGGGATTGGCGCCCGCCGAATCGGGACCGACGCGGAACCGACCTGTCTCAAAATGAAGGATGGAGCCGCCGCCGGCAGCGACGGTATGAATGCGCATCATCGGCGCCCGCACTCGAACACCTGCAACTTCGGTATCGAAGACGCGTTCGTACTCGCCATCATAGTGGGCTACATCGGTGGAGGTGCCTCCCATGTCAAAGCCAATAACCTTGTCGAACCCGGCAAGTTTTGCGGTCTCCACCATACCAACCACACCGCCCGCGGGGCCCGAAAGGAGTGCATCCTTGCCCTGAAACATATGGGCGGCGGTCAGGCCTCCCGATGACATCATGAAATTCAGTCGCGGCGACGTTTTCCCGGCCTGTTCTACTCCGAGTTCGCTTGCCACCTGTTGAACATACCGAGATAGAATGGGCGAGAGATAGGCGTCGACGACCGTCGTATCGCCCCGGCCGACCAGCTTGAGCAGCGGCGAGACCTCATGGCTTACCGAAATCTGCTTGAATCCCGCTGCCCGGCAGAGGTCCGCGACCACTTTTTCGTGCTGCGGATATTTGTAGGAGTGCATGAACACGATCGCGACCGCATCAATCCCATCAATCCTTGCTCTGGCAATTGCCTGCTCTACAGCGCTCGTCTCGAGCGGCACCTCGATCGAACCATCCACGCGAATGCGTTCGTGGACTTCCACGACCTGCTCATAGAGCTGTTCCGGCAGAATGATCTCCTTGGCGAAAATGTCGGGACGTGCCTGGTAGGCAATCCGTAGCGCGTCGCGAAAGCCCTTGGTGATCAACAAAAGGACCCTGTCACCCTTACGTTCCAGAAGCGCGTTGGTCGCAACGGTCGTCCCCATGCGAATGTCGCCAATACGATCGGACGGTATTTTATCCGTCGGCCCGAGACCGAGCAGGCCGCGGATCCCGTGGATCGCAGCATCGCGATAAGATTCCGGATTTTCGGAGAGAAGCTTTCGCGGATGCAAACTGCCATCGGGTGCACGGCCAATAATATCCGTGAAAGTGCCTCCGCGATCGATCCAGAAATCCCAGGCCCCATCAGACATGTTCCACGCTCCCGTGCCGGACGCCAAAAAAATCGCAGTCGGTGCCGCGCTCGCTCATCCAGACAATGTACAATTTGCCTTGCGCATTCAATGTGCAGGCATCCGTGTTTGCGATAACGCAAGCTATATCTCTTTGGGCCTCTTTCAAATTGCCGCATTGGGATCTATTGCTGTGCTCCGTAGAGACGTTCGCGTCAGGGAAGGAGAAACGGTTGCAGGCGAGATACGCGATGATCATGCGGTGGATGTTGCGCATGACCTGCGCCATCGCGCTGCTGTTTGTCGGCTTCGCCCATCAAACGCCGTCTTTTGCCAAAGGCGCCTTCGTTCCCTCCGAACTTGCAGAGTATATACTGCCCGACGGCACGCTTCCCGTTATCTGCATCGCGGGCAAGGCAGACGGGACGAGCAAGCATGATACGGCGCAGCAAGCGCAGGGTTGTGAGGCTTGCCGGATCGCTGCGTCGGTCCTGTTGCCAGTCCCTGACAATTATCGGGATAGACGTCCTCGTATCGCGACCGCTGCCATGCAGCCCTACGAAGTGGATGGGACTTTCCGCCGGGTCCTTCCCCCGAATACCGGTCCAAGGGCGCCTCCGGCCTCTACTGTCTTTGCTTGAGCCGGCATTTCGGCTTATGCCACGATGCTGTCACAGTGGCCACTGACCTGCGCTCAGGTACCGTTCGGCCCGAAGCAGATCGCACCCGCATCCAATTTCCATTTCGCAAGGATGTTTATCTCCCTGCCGTCGTGCGTCGTCGCGAGAGATGATCCTGCCAGGAGCACCCTATGAAGAAACTGCTCATACTGATCACAGGCCTGATCTTTGCCGGTCTGTTTGCTGCAATCGCTGCCGCCAATGACATCAAGGTGGGTGCCATCGACATCGGCCACCCCCGCACTCGAGCCATGGTGCCGGGTGCCAAGGTCGGGGGTGGCTACCTGAACCTGACCAACACCGGTTCGGCCGATGACAGGCTCGTCAGCATCACGTCCGACCGGGCTGCAAAAACCGAAGTTCATCAGATGAGCGTCAACAACGGCGTGATGACAATGCGCCCCGTCGCGGGCGGGCTCGTCATTCCCGCCGGTCAGACGGTCGAACTGAAGCCGGGCGGCTTCCACATCATGTTCATGGACGTCGCGCAGCCATTCAAGCAAGGGGAGACGATCAAGGCCACCCTGACCTTCGAGATGGCGGGATCGGTGGAGGTCGAGTTTGCAGTCGGCAGTGCTGGCGGGGCGAATGCGTCCGCAAAGGACGGCCACTCGGATATGGGTGGCATGGACATGTCCAAGCCGCAATAAGGGCAGCGACCACCAGGCTCGCATGCGCTAACGCATCAGAACCGTGACCAGAATATGAGATAGAAACATGCCTAAACATTCACGCTTTGCCGCACTGTCGGCGATTACACTCGTCGTCTTTGCCGGGCAGGCTTTTGCACATGCTCATCTGACCAAGAGCGTGCCCGCCGACAAGGCAACGGTCGCAGTCTCTCCCGACGAGCTCGACCTGCACTTTTCCGAAGAGCTGGATCTTAAATTCTCCGGCGCGAAAATCATCGGCCCGGACAAGGCTTCGGTGAAGACCGGTGACGCCATGCTGACGGATGAAGGAAAGACCTTGATGGTTCCTCTTCCGGAAAAGCTCGATCCCGGCGTCTATGAAGTGGAATGGCACGTTCTTTCGACAGACGGCCATAAGACCACGGGCGCATACGGCTTCACAGTCAAGCCGTGACACCAGACGCCGCGCTCGTCCTGTGCCGCTTCCTGTTCTATGGTTCCGCCATATTTTTGTGGGGCGCATCAGCCTACATCTGCTGGATTGCGCCAGCAGATCTGGCGGCACAGGTGAGCCGACGGCTCCGTCATTGCTATGGCCTCTCAACGCTTCTGACCGTCGGCACGACCGCGTCCCTGCTCCCGCTGCGAGCGGCTGCGATCGGCGAGGGCTGGGCCGACGCGTTTGCGCCGCAAATGCTATCCTCCGTCCTTACAGGGACCAGTGTCGGGCAGGCCTGGATTGCCCAGGCTTGCGCCGCCGGTCTTTTGATCGTCTCTTGCCTGGTAACGGGCCGTTTCAGACACGGTGCCCGCGCGATGAGCGCCGGGTTGCTGCTCATGAGCCTCACGCTCAGCGGCCATGCCGCGATGCACAGCGGCTGGTTACGCATGATGCATCGCCTCAATGATGGAGTGCATCTCCTGTCGGGTGGCGCCTGGCTCGGCGCTTTGGTCCCCATCGTCGTCACCTTGCCGTTGTTGAGAGATCCCCGATGGCAGGGGGACGCACGGACGGCGTTGATGCGATTTTCAACCGCGGGTCATGTTGCCGTGGCACTCGTCATCACGACCGGCGTCATCAATACAGCACTGATTGTCGGATCCGTTCCACTGGACTGGCAGCTCGAGTATCAGCTTCTGCTCAGTATCAAGATCCTCATCGTGTTCGCGCTGATCGCGCTTGCGATAGGCAATCGTTACCTTCTTGTTCCAAGGCTTGCTCGCAACCCCTCGCTCGAGCCCCTCAAGTGGGCGACTGGCGCCGAAATAGTCCTGGGGTTTGCCGTGCTTGGGCTTGTCGCCGTGTTTGGCATGCTGCAGCCGACTTGAGCGGTCGATGCTGAACTACGTCAAATGACGGTGTCGCTGATCTTTTTGCTTTATCCCCCTGATCCCGCGTGCCATTTTCTGGACAACGTGCACATAGTAGGGGCCTCCCATGTTTTCAAAGATTTCCAGATTTAACGCCGCGCTCGCGGTTTGCGTCCTTGCTCCATCGCTCGCCTTCGCCCACACCGGCACTGGCCAAACAGTTGGGTTCGCCCACGGCTTTACCCATCCCGTCTCCGGGCTCGATCACGTTCTCGCGATGATCCTCGTCGGCGTTCTCGCCTGGCAGCTCGGCGGCCGTGCGCTGTGGCTCGTGCCGACCACCTTTGTGTCGGTGATGGCGATCGGCGGCGCACTCGGGATGATGGGAATTTCCGTTCCATTTGTCGAAGCCGGCATTGCTTTTTCCGTGATCGTCCTCGGCGCCATCGTCGCGCTGGGCATCCGCGCTCCCGCTGCCATCGCAGCCGGTGTCGTCGGCCTTTTTGCTATCTTTCACGGACAAGCGCACGGCTCCGAAATGCCCCTGGCTGCCGCCGGCATTGCCTATGCAGCAGGCTTCATGCTGGCAACCTCAGTGCTTCACATTGCCGGCATCACCATTGGCTACCTGATCGGCAAGATCAGCGAGCAGCAAGGAGTAATCGTCATGCGCTCGGCTGGCGGCATTGCCGCACTCGCGGGCATCGGGCTGTTTACCGGTCTCATCTAACAAAGCGCCTGCCCGGCCAAAGGGCCGGGCATGGCCCTCAGCGCACCCCGATACCGGCCGTCAGGCCTCCATCGATACGGTGATCCGATCCGGTAATGAACGCAGCCTTGTCCGACGCCAGGAAGGCCGCGAGTGCGGCCACCTCTTCGGGTTCAGCAATGCGGCCAAGCGGATGCGCCTTTCCGAAACGCCGAAACACCGCATCGATATCGGCATCCTCTCCTTCGAATGTGCGTGCCGCCAGCTCCAGGATCGGTGTGCGCACCGAACCGGGGCTGATCGACACCACGCGTATATTGTCTGCCGCAAAGTCGATCGCCATCGCCCGCGTCAACGCGTGTATCGCCCCTTTCGAAGCGACGTAGGCAGAAACGCCAGGCTGGCAGGCAAAGCCTTGCACACTTGAAATGTTGATGATCGCGCCGCCGCCGCGCTTGCGCATCTCGGGCACGCCATGCTCGGCTGTCAGATGGATCGAGCCGACATTCACCGCCATGCAGCGCATGAACGTCTCGAAGGGTGTATCGGTGGCATTGCCGTAAGGGTGCACCGCCGCCGAATTGACGATGATATCCACACCACCAAAGGCTGCGACGGCTTCAGCAAAGGCGTCAGCCACGTTTGCGGGGTTGGAAACATCCGTTCGGATAACGCGCAGGGCCAGACCGTCCTCCGCACCGATCTCCGCAAGCTTGGTGTTCGCCTCTTCATCGATGCCAAGGCAGGCAACGGCCGCGCCCTCGCGCGCCAGATGCAATGCGATCGCGCGTCCGATTCCGGTTGTCCCGGTAACGATTGCGATCTTGCCGGCATATTCTCCCATCAGCCTCTCCCACTGTTCGGCATCTCATTCAGAAATGAACTCAAGACCGGCGCTGAGATGCCGATCCATGTGATAGACAAAGGCAATCCGGTCACGACAGCGCAGAGCCTCCAGAATATCGCCGTGCTCGGCTACAACCGTCTCCAAAGTCAGTCGTTGCGATTTTCCGGCGAGCATCAATCGCTTTATGACAGGCTTCAGCATTCCGTAGGTTTCCGTCAATGTGCGATTGCCGGCCGCGTCCACCAGCAGCCGGTGAAACTCGAAATCGAGCTCGGAGGCACGCTCGGCGTCTTCCGCTGTCAGAATGGCTGCGTTGGCTGCTTCCATCTCGGTAAGAGCCTGATCGGTCAGACGGTCAGCAAGCAGATCGAACAGGTTCATTTCCGTCAGTCGCCGATAGCCCTGGATATCGCGGAAGGCATCGACCGAAATCTCCATGGCAAAGGAAAAGAGATCGCGCATGGCATTTTGATGCTGGTCAGTCAGCACGGCGCCGACCTTCTGCCTGGATTCGGCGACTCCGTACGCCTTCAAGGTGCGGAAGGCTTCGCGCACCGTATTTCGGCTGGAATCGAACATCGCGGCCAGCTCGACTTCGCTCGGCAGGACGTCGCCCACACCAAGCCCCCGCTCGCGGATAAGACCGCGGATTTGTCGGACGACATCATCTACCGCCGAGGCGCGATTGCAGAACTGCACAGTGAAAAGCTCCGTTCTCCGGAAAATCTATTATGTTGGCCTTATTTTGGCAATCGTCGCTTTTGGCTTGCGAAGATCAAATAAAGTGCGCTTAATTGTCCAACATATTAGGGAGGTCGTCTGTAATGCTGGAAAGTTGGCGCTGGTTCGGACCGCAGGATCCTGTCACATTGTCCCATGCCCGTCAGGCCGGCGCGCACGGCATCGTAACCGCGCTCCACCATATCTATGACGGCCGGGTCTGGACGCCAGATGACGTTGCCGAACGCATGGCCCTGGTAAGAAATGCCGGTATGGTCTGGTCGGTATGCGAGTCGATCCCTGTCAATTCGGCGATCAAACTGCGAAACGCAAACTGGCGTCGTTATGTCGATGCGTGGAAGCAGAGTCTTGCCAATCTCGGCAAAGGCGGCGTGCCTGTAGTCTGCTACAATTTCATGCCCGTCGTGGACTGGACACGTACCAACCTGCTCTATCCGACGCCCGTTGGCGGCCTGGCGCTTCGCTTCGACATGATCGATTTCATCGCCTACGACGTCTTTGTCTTGAAGCGTACTGCGGCCGAAGAGAGCTACAACGCTCCGCTCGTTGAAGCGGCGCGCCAGCGATTGGCAGGCATGAGCGAGGAGGATGTGGATACCCTCGAGAGGAATATTATTGCCGGTCTGCCCGGCGGCGAGGACAGCCACACGCGGGAAACCATCCGCGGGCATATCGCGGCTTTCGACGAGCTCTCGGACGACGACATGCGCAGCAATCTGGTCGAGTTTCTAAAAGAGGTCGTGCCGGTAGCCGTCGAAAACAACGTACGTCTCGCAATTCACCCGGACGACCCGCCCTTCTCGCTGTTCGGGTTGCCTCGTGTCGTCTCGAAGTCGGAAGATATCGAGACCATCCTTGCAGCGGTCGATCATGCTGCCAACGGCATAACCCTCTGTGCCGGATCCTACGGCTCGCGCCACGGCAACGACGTCGTCGGCATGGCGAGCCGCTTTGCCGAGCGCATCCACTTCGCGCATCTGCGAAATGTCAGCAAGGAACCGGACGGCTCATTCATCGAGTCCGAGCACCTCGGCGGCGACGTCAACATGGTCTCGCTGATCTCGGCGCTACGTCGGGAGGAGCGCCGCCGGGCCGCGTCCGGAAGGGCAGACAGCGTCATTCCGATGCGCCCCGACCATGGCCATCTTCTGATTGACGACCAGACAAAGAAGGTCAATCCAGGCTATTCCTGCATCGGCCGGCTGAAGGGCCTGGCGGAGCTCCGAGGCGTGATTGCAGCGGTGGATCAGTTGGACGTTCAGACGGTATAGCTCTGGCCGCATGGCGACACGGATAGCTGGCGGATATCGCGCATTTTTCGACTTACAGCGTCGTCACGCACTGCGGCGCGCATCAAGCGCATGACGCAGAGAGTTCTGCACGATCGATGGCGTTGCCGGCTTGCTGACCACACCCAGTGCTCCGTGAACACGGCCAACGACCGCCGCGGGGTTGCTGGTCATGAAGACGACCGTTACGCCAAATTCATCGACGAGCCGTTGACCAATCTCTGGGCCAGTCGCGCCGTCAGCCAAGTTGACGTCGACAAAGGCGATGTCGGCCTGTGCGGCTAGTGAGAAAGCCTGCCTTCTGTCGGTTGCGACACCGACGACATCGAGCCCCATTTCCCTGACTGTTGTTTCAAGATCTAGCGCAACGAGAAAGTCATCTTCAACGATCAAGACGCTTTCACGCGGGGCGCCGCCTGTCCGGCGTTGTGTTTCGACATCGCTGTCCATGATTGCCCCTTGTTTCTGCTTATTTTGCAACACTGATTACGCTCAACAGCATGTTGGCGAGCGGATAACGGCATTGAGGACAATATGTTCCGCGCTGAGGCGAATTCGCTCGCCAATAGATCGCTGTTAACGGTAACAAACCGTTAACGACAAATGTGAGGAGCGAGCAGGAGTGGCCGATTGGGAATTCATGGGCCACCCGGATATAGACCGTATATAGCAGCGTCCCCCATCTGTCCTTGCCCACCCTTGGTTCATTCCGAAACAACGCTTTGGCCAAGTTGACAACCGGTTGTGGAGTGCGGAGAGTGCACTCTGGACCAGCGCCAGTCACCTTGGGGGGACCTATGTCTGTACGCGCGTTTTTCGCCATAGCCGCAGTTGCTCTCGCCTCAATCACTCCAAGCCTTCCGGCATTTGCGGCAGACGTAAAACGCGAAATCCAGACAATCCAGGACGCCGATTACTTCGGCTTCGATCTGCGGACCGAACAGAACCTTACGCTGGATCAATGCAAGACATCCTGCATCGGCGACAAGTCCTGCAAGGCCTTCACCTATAATCCGAAGGTGAAGTGGTGCTTTTTGAAGTCCGACTTCAAGACAATGAACGCCTTCCCGGGCGCTATCGCTGGCAAGATCGTCGAGACTGCCGCTGCAAAGCCGGAGCCGGACATTGGGGCTGCCCCGCGGCTCGGCTTTCTCTCCGGCGATGTGCTCCAGCAGGCCCGCGACGACAAGGTAAATCTTGAGGTGGCCGACGATCAGCAGGGCCAGAGCGCCGACAGCCTGATCGCCAACGGCCGTCTCGACCTGACGGCAGGCAATGTCATTGATGCCGTGAAATCCTTCCGAAGTGCGCTCGCACTTTCCCCCGACAATGCCGATCTTTGGCTGGAAACGGCGCGCGCCGGCGACAGCTTTACAAAGACCGACGACAACGATGGCAGCGAGATCTACGGACAGGCTGTGCTGGACGCGGTCAATGGCTATGACTTGACGCGAACAACCTCTGCCCGTGCCGAGGCTCTTTCCGTGCTTGCCGCAGCACTCGACAAGAACACCAACTATCGCGCCGCACTCAATGCCTACAAGGCAAGCCTGGCACTCGTGAACTCGAAGGAGGTCCAGGCGGCCTTCCTGCAGCTGAAATCGACGCAGGGATTTCGGATCACCGAGCATACGGTTGATGCCGATAGCGCAAATCCCCGTATCTGCGCGACATTCTCCGAAACCCTGGTCAAGACGCAGGACTATACGCCCTTCGTGACGCTGAACGGTGCAGCCCCCAAGGCGCTCGAGACCAAGGACAAGCAGGTCTGCATCGAAGGGCTGACCCACGGCGAAAATTACAAGATCACGTTCCGCACCGGCCTGCCCTCTTCGGTCGACGAAGCGCTTGAGGCCCCCGTCAGCCTCGATATCTACGTCAAGGACCGCACAGCCAGCGTACGCTTCACCGGCGACAGCTTCGTCTTGCCGTCAACGGCACGTCGAGGGATACCGATCGTTTCCGTCAACATGACGTCGACCAATCTCAAGCTCTATCGTATCGGCGATCGCGGCATCGCTCCGCTTTTGACTAGCTCGCAATTCCTGACGCAGCTCGACGGATACAGCGCACAGCGCATCGAAGACGAGAGCGGCGAACTTGTCTGGCAAGGCTCGATCGAGATGACCAACGACCTCAACAAGGATGTCGTCACCAGCTTCCCGGTGGATGAGGCGCTGCCCGAGCGCAAGCCTGGTGTCTATGTGCTGACGGCAACGGCGCCGAACGCCCCGGATCAGGATTGGAATGCCCAGGCGACACAATGGTTCGTGGTTTCCGATATCGGCATCACGACATACGCGGGTACCGATGGCCTCAACGTCTTCACCCGCTCGCTCGCCTCGGCAAAGCCGATCGCTGGCGTTGAGCTCCAGCTTCTGGCGAAGAACAATGAAGTACTCGGCACTGCAACGACCGATGAGAACGGTCGGGCGACGTTCACCGCCGGTCTGATGCGTGCGACGGCTGCCCTGACACCCGCTGTCATCACCGCCAGGAAAGGGGGCGCCGACTATGTCTTCCTCGACATGACGCGCGCGGGCTTTGATCTCTCCGATCGTGGCGTCACCGGGCGTGCTTCCCCCGGCGCCATCGATGTCTTGAGCTGGACGGAACGCGGCATCTACCGCGCTGGCGAGACAGTCCACGCGGCTGCCCTTGCCCGCGATACCGATGGCAAGGCCATCGAGAGCTTGCCGCTGACCTTCATTTTTCTGCGCCCCGATGGTGTCGAGGACCGGCGGATCGTCAGCCAGACCAGCAATGTCGGCGGTTATGCCATCGACCTGCCCGTTCAGGAAAATGCCATGCGCGGCACCTGGACGATGAACATTCACACCGACCCAAAAGGCTCGCCGATCGCGACAAAAACCTTCCTGGTCGATGACTTCGTGCCGGATCGCACCGACATGGAGATCAAGACAGAGGCGAAGGTAATCGGTCCGGAGACGTCAGCAACGATCAATATATCAGGCAAGTATCTCTATGGCGCACCTGCGGCAGGGCTGTCGCTCGAAGGCGATGTCGTGATCAAGCCGACCCGCGAGGCGGCCGCCTTCCCCGGCTACTTCTTTGGCCTTGCCGACGAGGAAGCCAGCGAAGAGACGCGCCAGACCATAGAAGGCCTGCCAGACCTCGACGAAGATGGCCAAGGTACCACCGACCTGACTGTCGGCGATCTGCCGGCTTCGACGCAGCTTCTGAACGCCACGGTCTATATCCGCATGCAGGAAGCCGGTGGCCGCGCCATCGAGCGTTCGCTCGTGCTTCCCGTCAAGAACCAGAGCCCGATGATCGGCATCAAGCCGGAATTCTCCGGCGACCTTGGCGAGAATTCGATCGCGAACTTCACCATTATCGGCGTTGATGCAGACGGGGCGAAGCAGGCGATGAGCGGCCTGCGCTGGAAACTCTACAAGCTGAACCGCGACTATCAATGGTATCGCGACGGCACCGCCTGGAAATACGAGCCGATCTATACCGCCGAGCAGGTCGCCAACGGCAATCTCGATGCGTCCCTGGACGGCGCGAAGATATCGTCTCCCGTCGCCTGGGGCCGCTACCGCCTCGAGGTCGAAAGCACGCAGACGGACGGCCCTGCTTCGAGCGTAGAATTTGATGCGGGATGGTTCGTCCAGGCAACGTCGACGGAGACGCCTGACGGGCTTGAGATCGCGCTCGACAAGGAGAGCTACAGGATCGGCGAGACGGCGAAGTTGAAGGTCTCATCGCGCTACGCAGGCGAATTGATGATCGCGGCCGGTACGGAAACCCTCGTGGCCATCCAGAACGCATCCATTGGCGAGAACGGTGGCGAAGTCGATATTCCCGTCACTTCAAATTGGGGGGCTGGCGCCTATGTCACCGCGACATTGTTCCGCCCCGGTGATGCTCAGGACAGCCACATGCCGATGCGCGCGATCGGCGTGAAATGGCTGAAGGTCGATCCGGCGGAGCGGGCATTGCAGGTAGCGATCGATGCGCCGGAGAAGATGCTGCCGCACGCACCGCTGCCGATCACCCTTGCCGTTGCCGGCGCGGGCGCCAACGAGGACGCCTATGTGACGGTCGCGGCTGTTGATGTCGGCATTCTCAATCTGACCCGCTACGAGCCACCGAACCCAGAAGACTGGTATTTCGGACAGCGTCAGCTCGGTCTCGAAATTCGAGACCTTTACGGACGGCTTATCGACGGTTCGCTCGGCGCGACCGGCAAGCTGAGAACCGGCGGCGACGGAGGCGCTGTGGCACTTCAGGGAAGCCCGCCGACGCAAAAGCTTGTTGCCTTCTTCTCTGGTCCGGTGAAGCTGGATGCCCAAGGCAAGGCCAATGTCAGCTTCGACATTCCCCAGTTTAACGGTACTGCCCGCGTGATGGCGGTCGCCTGGTCGAAAGCCGGCCTTGGCCATGCGACGAAGGACGTCATCATTCGTGACCCTGTCGTGGTGACGGCGAGCCTGCCGGGCTTCCTCGCCCCCGGAGATACCTCCGAGCTTCGGCTCGATATCGCCAATACGGACGCGCCGGCAGGCGACTTCAAGCTGACCGTTGCTGGCAACGATGCCGTGCGCATTGGCGAGGCGTCACAGACTGTTCATCTCGAGGCCGGCGCCAGATCAGCCGTGACACTCGGCGTTACCGGTACGCAACCGGGCCATGGCAGCGTTTCGATCAATCTCGCTGACGCGGCCGGCCTGTCGCTGGATCAGACGGTTGACGTTCCTGTTCGACCAGCTGTTCTGCCGTTGACCGAACGCCGCGTTCTGGCGCTCAATCCAGCCACCAGGCTGACGGTCGACAAGGCATTGCTGGCAGACAGCGTTCTACAAGGCGCCTCCGTCAGCGTCAGCGTCACGCGTTCGGCCGCCTTCGACATACCGGCTCTGCTGATGTCGCTCGACCGTTACCCGTTCGGCTGCGCCGAGCAGACGACCAGCCGTGCCCTGCCGCTGCTCTATCTGAGCGAGCTTGCGCATGAGGCCGGTCGGGAGGATGACGCCGACGTCAAGAAGCGCGTTCAGGACGCAATCTACCGCGTGCTTTCCTATCAGGCGTCCGCCGGAAGCTTCGGGCTCTGGGGACCTGATAGCGGCGACCTCTGGCTCGATTCCTATGTCACCGATTTCCTGACGCGCGCACGCGAGCAGAAATACGACGTCCCGGATCGTGCATTCGCGCAAGCTCTGGAGAACCTTCAGAACGCGCTGAGCTATGATGTCAATGTCAAGGATCAGGGCGACCAGATTGCCTATGCGCTCTACGTTCTCGCCCGCAACAAGAAGGCAGCGATCAGCGACCTTCGCTATTATGCCGACACGATGATCAATGACTTCCCGACGCCGCTCGCCAAGGCTCATATCGCGGCAGCACTGGCGCTTTATGGCGATGCGACGCGCTCGAAGAACATCTTTGTCGACGCATTGCAGATGTCGGAACAGTCCATGGTGACGCGCGTCAATCTTTCGAGAACGGATTACGGCTCGATCCTGCGCGATGGTGCCGCAATCCTTGCTCTTGCCGCCGAAAGCCGTCCGGTCCCGCCGGTGGTTTCGGAATTGGCGAAAGCTGTCGCCAAGGAATGGAATCGCAGCAAATACACGAGCACCCAGGAACAGGCCTGGATGCTGCTTGCCGCGCGCGCAATTCAGGGCGGCGACGACTCTATCAAGATCGACGTCAACGGCGCGCTGCACAATGGCGCCTACATGGCGAAGATGACCGGGGATGCCTTGATGGGCAACGCGCTTACGCTCACCAACCAGACCGGCGAGCCTGTCTCGGCGGTGGTGACGACAATTGCTGCCCCTGTCGTGCCGCCGCCCGCGGGCGGTGACGGCTTTGCCATCGAGCGCACCTACTACACGATGGATGGCGAGCAGGCGAATGTGACCGAAGCCAAGCAGAACGAGCGCTATGTCGTCGTGCTGCATGTCACGGAAAGCAACAACTGGCCGTCGCGGATCGTCGTGACGGACCTGCTTCCGGCCGGCTTCCAGATCGACAATCCGAACCTGGTCGACAGCGCGCAACTGACGAACTTCGACTGGATCGGCGAGGTAACGGCGGCCCACACCGAATTCCGCAATGACCGCTTCGTGGCCGCGTTCAATCGGTCGGCGGACGACAATCGCGAAATCAATATCGCTTATGTCGTGCGCGCCGTGACCCCCGGCATCTACGATCATCCGGCCGCCGTCGTCGAGGACATGTACAGACCACAGCTTTCCGCACGCACCGCGACCGGCAAGATGGAGGTCACCGCAGCGTCGAAATGAGACTTGTAAGGAAGCTCGCGATCGGAAGCGCTGCCGGGATCATCCTTGCCGGCGCAGGGTTGGTCTTGCTTGACATCACCGACCGGGCCTATCCGCCGCCGCTCGACAAGGCGGAAACGGTCTCCGCGGAAGTGGTCGATGCGGATGGTCAGTTGCTGCGTGCCTTTGCAACGCCTGAAGGCCTTTGGCGTCTGAGGACCACAGCCGCCGATGTCGATCCACAATTCCTCAAGATGCTGATCGCCTACGAGGACCGGCGTTTTTACAGCCATGCCGGTGTCGATCTTCAGGCAATGGCACGTGCCGCCCTGCAGTTCGTTACCAATGGCCGCATCGTCTCCGGTGCATCGACGCTGTCGATGCAGGTCGCCCGGCTGATCGAGCCGCGACAGGGCCGCTCGCTGTCGGCAAAGCTCCTGCAGATGGCACGCGCCATCCAGATCGAGCGGCGGCTATCCAAGGCGCAGATCCTCGATCTCTATCTGACGCATGCACCCTATGGCGGCAATCTCGAGGGTGTACGGGCTGCGAGCCTCGCCTATTTCGGCAAGGAGCCGCGGCGGCTGACGGTCGCCGAAGCCGCTCTCCTCGTCGCGCTGCCACAGCTGCCTGAAAAGCGTCGGCCGGACCGCAACCTCGCGACAGCCGAGGTGTCGCGCAAACGGGTGCTCGAGCGTGTCGCGGTCTCCGAAGCTGTCGGCGAGGGTGAGGCGGCGCGTGCCGAAATCGTGCCGGTGCCGTCTCAACGCATGCAGCTTCCGGCGCTTGCAGCGCATGTTGCCGAAGCGGCACGACGCAAGGATCCGAAAGCACGGCAATACGAGACGACCCTGAAGAAACAGGTGCAAGCAGGATTGGAGGCCGTTGCCCATGCCTCCGCCTTGAAACTGGGTCCGAAGCTGTCAATTGCCATGGTCATGGCCGATGCACAAACGGGCGACATTGTCGGCGAGGTTGGCTCGGCCGACTACTTCGATGCCAGCCGTTCAGGCTGGATCGACATGACGCGCGCCAGCCGTTCGCCAGGCTCGACGCTGAAGCCATTCATCTATGGCCTCGCATTCGAAGAAGGCCTTGTCAGCCAGGAGACGATCATCGAGGACCGCCCCGCCGATTTCTTCGGCTACAGGCCGCGGAATTTCGATATGAGCTATCAGGGCGACGTCACGGTGCGCGAGGCGCTGCAGCTGTCGCTGAACGTCCCGGCGGTCAAGTTGCTCGATGCAGTCAATCCGGCAAAGCTGCTGATCCGTTTTCGCCGCGCCGAAGTGCGTCCCCTGCTGCCCCCGAACGAAACACCCGGGCTGGCAATCGGTCTCGGCGGCCTCGGCATCACGTTGAAGGATCTCGTCCAGCTCTACACCGCGCTTGCCAATCGTGGCCAGCCGGTCCGCATCGGCGATGGCGTCAACGACCGCCCCGGCAAGATCGATGGCGAGGGCATGCTTGATCCGGTGGCCGTCTGGAATGTCGCAGATATCCTCTCGGGCGTCATTCCACCGGCCGGCGCTCCGAAACGCGGGATCGCCTACAAGACCGGCACCAGCTACGGCTATCGCGATGCCTGGTCCGTCGGCTACGATGGGCGCTATGTCCTCGGCGTCTGGGTCGGGCGCCCTGACAATGGCGCTGTCCCGGGATTGACGGGTTACGGCACTGCCGCGCCGATCCTCTTTGAAGGTTTCGCAAAGTCAGGGATTGCGACGACGCCCCTCCCGCGCCCGCCCTTGGGAGCAATACGGATCGCCCAACCAGAACTGCCGATCAGCCAGCGTCGCTTTGCCATCAATCCAAGCGGCCTGTTGGCGACCTCCGGCCGTGAACCGGCGCCGCAGATCGTCTATCCACCGGAGGGCGCACATGTCGACCTTGGGGCGAAGAGCGGCGATCTCTCGCCGTTGATGCTGAAGCTGCAGGGCGGACGCGCGCCCTTCCGTTGGCTCGCAAATGGCAAGCCTTTGCCCGATATTTCCCGGCGCCGCACCAATCAGTGGATCCCGGACGGCGGCGGCTACTCAAAGCTCACGGTGATCGACGCCATGGGCCGGGCCGCAAGCGTCGGCGTCTTCGTCGATTGATCGTCTGCAGCGATCAGTCATATTTTCTAGAGCCTTTCATGTTTTGACGGAAGCGTAGCCAGCATTTGAGAAGTAGTTGGCGCATTCCTCTGGCTTGATGGTGTCGGCGAGTAAGCCCAGATGGCGCCAGGTTTCCTCGATGGTTCGCTTTTGCGCCTGGCGCATCCAGTGCTTGATCTTGGCGAAGGCCTGCTCGATCGGATTAAGGTCGGGGGAATATTTCGGCAGGAACCAAAGTCTGGCGCCGACAGCCCTGATAGCATCGCGGATGACCTTGGCTTTGTGAGAGCCGAGATTGTCGAGGATG
>NZ_JDWI01000028.1:0-91784 GCF_012932765.1 Rhizobium sp. 57MFTsu3.2 | reverse complement strand
GCCTCCTCAGCCGGCGTCAGCACCGTGCTCTTGGGAGACTTAGGCCCCATCGGTGCATCGGCCGTCGTGGTCCGCTCGCGCCATTTGGCCACCGTCTTCGAGTTCAGGCCGTAGCGGGCGGCAAGGGACCGGGTACTTTCTTGCGACGCTTGGAATTCGGCTCGAAGACGCGGCGTCGTGCGGGCGCTGCCGTGAAGAATACTTCCCATAATGCATCCTCTTCCTGACGACTCAGGTTCAATGATGCACCATCACACTCAGGGACTACACACCTAGTCCATAGGCGAGGCGGGGACGGTCGAGACTGCGCGCTGGGGACGGCCTTTTTCGGCGATGGCAATGCCGCCCAAAGCGAGCGCAAGCGCGATCACATGGAACGGCTGAAGATGCTCGCCAAGCAGCGCCACGGACAACAGCGTTCCGAAGACCGGCACGAGGTTGATGAAGAGCCCGGCGCGATTTGCGCCGATCGCCTCGACGCCCTTGATATAGAGGATCTGGGCAAGCAGGGACGCGAAGATGGCAGTGTAGAAGGCAATCAGCCAGCCCTTGTTATCTGGCAATTGCACAGCACCTTGCGTGCCCTCCCAGATGAGAAGTGGCACTGCTGTCAGCGTTGCGCCGAGGGCGGGGATCGCCATCAGCGTGCGCCAATCAAGGGGCGGTTTCCAGCGTAGAAAAATCGTGTAGACAGAATAGGCGGCTACGGCGATCAGCATGAGGCCGTCGCCACGGTTGAGACCGAGCTGCAGCAGGGTCGTCAGGTCACCATGCGCGGCGGTCAATGCGACGCCGCCGAGCGTCATGGCGAAGCCGACTATCTGTGCTGTAGAAACGCCTGTGCGGAAGAAGACGAAGTTCAGCAGGAAGATCAGCATCGGGATCCCGGCCTGCTCGATCGCAACATTGATCACGGTTGTGTACTGGACGGCCGAGTAAAGCATCGCGTTGAAAAGCGTATAGCCGATGATGCCGTAGAAGAAGAGCAGCGGCAGGTTCTTGCGGACGATCGGCCAGTCGCGCTTCAATTGCGGTACGGAAACGGCGGCAATGAGTGCCGTCGCAAGGAACCAGCGCAGAAACGTCAGCGTCATCGGGCTGACGTGCCCGAGCGCGAGCTTGCCCGCCACCGCGTTTCCGCCCCAGCATAGTGCCGCGACGACGAGAGAAATATAAGCGGCGACCTGCACAGGCGATTCTTCCAGATGACGGCGATGTGGTTCTCAACCTTGGGACATGATCGGCCAATAGCCCGATGATGGCTGATTTGTCACGTAAAAAGCCGATTTCGGCGGCATAACAGGGTCGATTTCCCGGTGACAAAGCTTTATAGATGCGCGGGTTTGAGAAGGGTGCGGTTAAATCCGCCTTTAACAGGAAGACGTGAATGACGAACGTAGTTGTAGTCGGTTCGCAATGGGGTGACGAAGGCAAAGGCAAGATTGTCGATTGGCTTTCGGAACGCGCCGATGTGATCGTGCGCTATCAGGGCGGACACAATGCGGGCCACACGCTGGTCATCGACGGTGTCAGCTACAAGCTTGCCCTTCTGCCATCCGGCCTCGTGCGCGGCAAACTCAGTGTCATCGGCAATGGCGTCGTCGTCGATCCGCATCATTTCGTCGCCGAAGTCGCGAAGCTGCGCGCGCAGGGTGTCAATGTAACGCCCGAGGTGCTGCGCATCGCGGACAACGCACCGCTGATCCTGTCGCTGCACCGCGACCTCGATGGCTTCCGCGAAGACGCGGCTTCCAACAGCGGAACCAAGATCGGTACCACTCGCCGCGGAATCGGCCCGGCTTATGAAGACAAGGTCGGTCGCCGCGCGATCCGCGCCATCGACCTGGCCGACAAGGAAGCGCTGCCGGCCAAGATCGACCGTCTGCTGACGCACCACAATGCGCTGCGCCGCGGCCTCGGACTGCCGGAGATTTCGGTGGAATCGCTCGAGAAGGAACTGAACGAGGTCGCCGACCAGGTTCTGCCTTATGTCGACCAGGTCTGGCGTATCCTCGACGACCAGCGCAAGGCCGGTGCCCGCATCCTGTTCGAAGGTGCGCAGGGTGCGCTGCTCGACAACGACCACGGCACCTATCCCTTCGTCACCTCGTCGAACACGGTTGCCGGTCAGGCCGCCGCCGGCTCGGGTCTCGGCCCGACGGCAATCGGCTATGTTCTCGGCATCACCAAGGCTTACACGACGCGCGTGGGCGAAGGTCCGTTCCCGTGCGAACTGAACGATGAGATCGGCAAGCATCTTTCGACAGTTGGTCGCGAAGTCGGCGTCAATACCGGTCGTCCGCGCCGCTGCGGCTGGTTCGATTCGGTTCTGGTCCGCCAGACGGTGAAGACATCGGGCATCACGGGCATCGCGCTAACCAAGCTCGACGTTCTCGACGGTCTCGACGAACTGAAGATCTGCGTCGCCTACAAGCTTGACGGCAAAGAGATCGACTATCTTCCGGCTAGCCAGGCTGCCCAGGCCCGCGTAGAGCCGATCTACATCACGCTGGAAGGCTGGAAGGAATCGACTGTCGGCGCACGCAGCTGGGCTGATCTGCCGGCCCAGGCAATCAAGTATGTTCGCCAGGTCGAAGAACTGATCGGGGCGCCCGTCGCTCTCTTGTCTACAAGTCCTGAGCGCGACGACACGATACTTGTGACCGATCCGTTTGAGGACTAAGGTCGCGGGTCATTATTTGTGCGGTTCGCAGGGCGGACCGCACTCTTAGAGAAAGTACGAATGGCGGATTTTATCGCAGTTATCCGGCGGGCGGTTGACGGCCTGTCTGAAAATACTCCCGAGATGCGGGTGAAAGTCTACGAGCGTGCTCGCGGTGCTGTTCAGCGGCAGCTCGAGAATATGAAGCCGCGCCCACCGGAAGCGATGCTGCAACGGCAGCTTGAAAAACTCGAAGCTGCAATCCGCGAAGTCGAAGCCGAACACGCAGAAGCCGTTCTGGTCGACGATGCAGCGCTAGCCGCCGAGCCTGAGGTTGAGGCAAGCGCCGAAGCGGCCAACGAGCCGGAAGCGGCCGTTCCCGAACCGGTTGCCAGCGAAGCTGTGGTCGAGGAGCCGGCGCATGAAACGCCGGTTCACGAAGAGCAGATGGCAGCCGAAGAACCTGCGCCTGCCTACGAAGAGCCGGTCGAAGAGCCTGCGCCCTATCACGAAGAACCTACGCCTCATTATGAGGAGCCTGTCGCTGCCGAACAGGAACACACCGCGCAGCAGGACGCACATTGGGAGCATGAAGAGCCGCGCGCTCCTGTCGGGGAAGCCGAGCCTGTCCAGCATTGGCAGGCCGCTCATGAAGACGACGTCGCTCGCGAGGAGCAGTACGGTCACGAGGAGTATGTTGGCGCAGTCGAGGAGCCTGTTGTCGAGCCGCCCGAGCCGCCCGACGAAGAGCCGGTTCTGCAGCCAATTGCTCGCGACTACGACCTGACCAATCGCCTTGTCGAGCCCGTCTATGGGCTGGATCGTCCGCCGGAAGAATTCGTGGATCGCAGCCAGGAGGAGCCGCTCCAAGCGGATGCCGCTGCGCATTTCGATCCGGTGTGGGCAGAGCCAGTAGAGGAAACGCCTGCACCTCCGGCCAAGGATGCGCAGACGGATTGGGCGCTCGAAGAACTCAGGCAGTTTTCGGAATCTGCGCCGGTTGCTCCGGCCAACGAAGCGGCGCGCGCGTTTGAAGACGTCATCACGGGATTCGACCATACGCCGGGCGGCGTGAAGATGCCCGCCGCGAATGAGGGCTTCTCCTGGGAGGCCGCAGCCTTCGACGATCTGCCACCGATCGAAAACGGCAAGAAAGTTCCGATCAACGCTCATTTCGATGACGGCGATCTCTTCTCCGAAATTCATGGGACGCCGGCAAAAGCTGTACCGGAAACCAATTGGCAGGAGGCAAAGCCGCTTCGCGGATACGACAACCGCGGCGTGGTTGCCGAAGATGATGATGGCATTCCGGCCGCCGATCTCGACAGTGCTGTTGCTGCTAAGTTCCAGGGTAAGAACCTGCGCATGGAGCCGAAGCGCCGTCGCTTCGGCATTGGCTCCATCGTGACGATCCTCATTGCGCTTGGCGTGGTCGGTGGTGGCGGATACGCTGCCTGGATCAATCGGGACGCGCTGTCGTCAATGGTGAAAAACCTCGTCAGCGCTGCTCCCTCGCAGAGCGCGAAGAACGAGCAGACGCCTGCCAAGCCGGATGCGGCGCCCCAGAGGAGCGATGCGAAGCCAGCTGAGGCAAACAAGGAAGTTGCGTCCTTGAATGACGGGGCTTCCGTCAACAACAAGTTCAACCAGCGGCTTCTTGCCGATGGCACCGAAGTCGACAACGGTCCGGCCTCCGTTCCGGGAACGCCTACGGCGGAAGGAAAGTCGGTAGCCGAGCAGAACGTTGCTGCAGCGGATCCGACGCCGCCCGCGACCTCGACGACACCTGCCGTCCCGGCTGCCACCGCACCCGCGACGACGCCGCCGGCGGCTGGAGCCACGCAAGCTGCGCCGGTCGGCTCCTCCGAGAAGATGTTCCTGTACGAAGAGCGGATCGGTCAGAGTTCACCGACCGCCATCCAGGGCTCGGTCGTCTGGAGTCTTCAGCACGAGACAGGCCCGGATGGCAGGCAGGAAGCGACCGTACAGGGGACCGTGACTGTTCCAGAACGCAATCTGTCGGCGCAGCTTACCTTCAAGCGCAATTCCGATGCGTCGCTGCCGGCCAGCCACATCGTCGAGGTGGTTTTCTCGCTGCCGCCGAACTTTGAAGGTGGCGCTATCGAGAGCGTTCAGCGTATCTCGATGAAGCGAACCGAACAGGATCGGGGCGACGCCCTGATTGCCGTTCCGGCAAAGATCACCGACGATTTCCACATGATCGCGCTGAACGACTATCCGGATGCGCGCAAGGCGAACCTCGATCTCCTTTCAAGCCGCGACTGGATCGATATGCCGATCACCTACCGCAATGGTCGCCGCGCGCTTCTGACGATGCAGAAGGGTACTACGGGCGGCGAGGCGTTCAACGCCGCGATCAAGGAATGGGCTGCTTTTGGCGATGTATCGACCAGCCAATAAGCGCCTGTCGAATGGATAAAAGAAAGGGCGGGACCATCGGTCCCGCCCTTTTTGATTTGAAATTGCAATGGCGTTACGCGGTCGCTTCGACCACGCGAACGGCCTTGGCGCGTTCGAGAGCGTCCTTGCGGACGGCATCCTGGACCTTTTCGAAGGCGCGGACCTCGATCTGACGAACGCGTTCGCGGCTAATGTCGAATTCGGACGAGAGGTCTTCCAGGGTCACCGGATCTTCCGCGAGGCGACGTGCCTCGAAGATACGGCGCTCGCGGTCGTTCAGAACGCTCATCGCCTTCGCCAGCATGCGGCGGCGCGTGTCGAGCTCATCCTGTTCGATAAGAACCTCTTCCTGGCTGTCATGGTCGTCGACGAGCCAATCCTGCCATTGACCGGATTCGCCTTCCGAGGCCTTGATCGGTGCGTTCAACGAGGCATCGCCGGAAAGGCGACGGTTCATCGAAACGACCTCCTCCTCGGAGACGTTCAGCTTGGTGGCGATCTCAGCAACGTGTTCCGGCTTCAGGTCGCCATCGTCAATGGCCTGGATACGGCCCTTGAGGCGACGCAGATTGAAGAACAGCCGCTTCTGGTTGGCGGTCGTACCCATCTTCACCAGAGACCACGAACGCAGGATGTATTCCTGGATTGAGGCCTTGATCCACCACATGGCATAGGTGGCAAGACGGAAGCCGCGCTCCGGATCGAACTTCTTGACGGCCTGCATCAGGCCGACATTGCCTTCAGAGACGACTTCGCCGATTGGTAGGCCATAGCCGCGGTAGCCCATTGCGATCTTCGCAACGAGGCGCAGGTGGCTGGTGACGAGTTTGTGTGCCGCTTCGCGATCGCCGTGTTCCGCATAGCGCTTCGCCAGCATGTATTCCTGCTGCGGCTCCAGCATCGGAAATTTGCGGATTTCGTCGAGATAGCGATTGAGACCGTTTTCGCCGGCGGTAATGGACGGCAAGTTATTTCGGGCCATAAAGCACCCTCCTATCTGAATTCCGGTTCCCAATGGAACGCGCCCCTGCGTCGAAAGGCAAACCGGGACATGCGGCTTTATCCAAGCCCGCACTAAGTCAATATACAGATAAGTATGGCGGAACAGGGGTTCAAGACCATACACCGCTTCACGAAGGCGTTACTCTCGCTCCGCACGCAGGGCGTCTGCCAACTCTTCCATGTCCTCGGGCAGAGGCACCTCGAAGTGCATGACCTCGCCGGTGCGAGGGTGCTCGAATTGCAGCATGTAGGCGTGGAGCGCCTGTCTTCCGAAGGCATTCACGGTCTTCCTGGCGGCAACCGGAAGCAGGTTTGCCTTTGTTTTGAAACCTGCTCCGTAGACGGTGTCGCCGAGTAGCGGATGGCCGATATGTGCCATGTGGACGCGGATCTGATGGGTGCGGCCGGTTTCGAGATGGCACTCGACCAGCGAGGCTAGCGACGTGGCATCAGGATTCTCATGGAAGCGTTCGAGCACTTCGTAGTGGGTGATCGCCTCGTCGGCATCCTGCGTCTCGGATCGCTTGACGGCGCGACGCGTGCGGTCGCCGACGGCGCGGCCGAGCGGTGCATCGATCGTTCCAGTCAGCGTGCGAGGGCGGCCCCAGACAATCGCTTGGTAAGCCCGCTCCAGCGGCATGGTCCGCCCATGGTCGGCGAATTGCAGCGACAGATGGCGATGGGAGATGTCGTTCTTGGCGACGACCATGACACCTGTGGTGTCCTTGTCCAGCCTGTGGACGATGCCCGGACGGCGCACACCGCCGATACCGGAAAGACTGTCGCCGCAATGATAGATCAACGCGTTGACGAGCGTGCCCGTCCAATTGCCAGCCGCGGGGTGCACCACGAGACCGGCCGGCTTGGAAATGACGATGAGGTCATCGTCTTCATAAAGAATATCGAGCGGGATATTCTCGCCCTTGGGCGTCGGATCCTCCGGCTCGGGCAGCAGGATCTCGAAGGTGTCGCCTGGACGAACCTTTTTCTGCGGATCGGCGAGGATCTTGCCGCCCACGGAGACCTGGCCCTCCTTGATTAGCGCCTTCACGCGGCTGCGCGAAAACTCCTCGCCGAGCTGTCCGGTCATCCACGCGTCAAGACGGCCTTCGGCGTTCTCGTCGGCGGTGAGGACTTTTCTAATGCCGGCAGCTTGTTTAAAGGGGTCGCTCAAGACGCTTCTTCTCCGAATTACTTAAAGAACGGAACGCCACATATGACGAATATCCAGCCAGAAGACGATCAGGACGAAAAGCCCCTGGATCCGGCGATGGAACGTGTCCGGCGCAAGATGATCCGCCTGCAGATCGTCTCAGGCGTCATCATGTTCGTGAGCCTTATGGCTGTCTTCGGCGCGGTTGTCTACAAAGCGATGCGCGCGCCCGCGAAGGAACCGACAGCCGTAACTTCTGCCGGTGTACCATCCGATGCGCCGGTATCGGTCACGGCAACTTTGCCGTCGGGCTTCGTCATCCAGTCGTCGTCGCTCTCGGGAGGCCAGATCATGTTCTTTGGCGCGACAGCCGATGGAATCAAGAAGTCGCTCATCTTCGATATCAAGTCGGGGCGCATTGTTGCCGATGTGACGGTCAGCGGCGGCTAGGACAATGGCCTCTCGCCTCGTTGCCATCGAGAGCGCGGACGATCCTCGTATCGCTGACTTTCGCGACATCCGCGAGCGCGATCTGACCGGCCGGCAGAACCGCTTCATCGCGGAGGGCACGGTAGTCCTTCGCGTGCTTGTGGAAGCGAGCCACGGCGGTCGCTTTGCGACCGAAAAAGTGCTGCTTCTCAGGAACCGTGTCGACGGCGTCGCTCCAATCCTCGAGAGACTGCCTGATGACGTGCCGGTCTATGTCGCAGAGGCGGACGTCCTAGATCGGATCGTCGGGTTTCATCTCCATCGAGGCGTGTTGGCCCTTGGCAGGCGAGAGGTGGTCGGAACCGAGCTTGTCGACCGATTGCCCGATCGTTCGCTTGTCCTTGTCGGCTGCGGTATTTCCAACCATGACAATGCCGGGTCGATGTTCCGCAATGCGGCCGCCTTCAAGGCGGATGCCATCTTTCTCGATGAGACTTCGTGTGACCCGCTTTATCGCAAGGCGCTACGTGTTTCTGTCGGCTCCGTACTCAGTGTTCCCTATGAGCGGAAGGGCACGGCGCTCGACGTTCTAACACGGCTTGCTGCGAGTGGCTTTGCAATCTGGACGCTCTCGCCGCGCGGGGAGACCGACATTCGAGCCATACCGCCAACCGATCGCATGGCGCTGGTCGTGGGTACGGAAGGCGAGGGGCTGCCGCCTGCACTCCTGGAACGTTTTCAAAGCGCGCGGATCCCGCAGTCGGAGGGACTGGACAGCCTCAATGTGGCGACGGCGACCGGCATCGCCCTCTTTGCCATGTCATCGGCAGCGAAGCTGATCTGAGTTCAGCCCGGTTCGGACAGGATTGTCGCGGCGCGTTGCGCGAGGTTGATACGCTCTCCGTCCTGATTGTCGGTGCCATCCGGCAGAAGGTCGCGGATCGGTGAGGAGGGTCCTTCGTTGATAGCGGTCAATGCAACCATGCTTGCAGCAATGCCGGCGATCTCTTCACGTATCGCACCGTCGTGGCTGGTGTCGGATTTCGCTTTCAGAAGTTGTTCCGAGACCGCGGCGCTGCGCTTGCGCACTTCGTCGCTCAGGCGCGCTGCAATCGCTGCTGTGTCGAGCTCAGTCGGCATTGTTTCCTCGGTTGCCCGCTCCTCTGAAACCGCATCTGCGACCACGGGCTGAAGTCCAGCGTTGCGCAATGCACGGTTTGCCTTGCGCAGCTCGGCATTCGCCGCCTTGATCTGTTCCTTCAGCTTGGTAATTTCCTGCTGGCGGCGTCCGAGAAGCGTATCCTTGTCGGCCGTTGACGCCGCATCGCGCCCCGCTTTGTCCTCGAGCCGGATGACTGCGTGCTCATGCTGGGCGAGCGCCTGCTCCGCATCCTTGGCGCGCTTCTGCAGCAGGTTCACGTCCTGGCGAAGATTGTCGCGCTCGATGCGGACTGCGTTCGCCTTGAACGTCAGGCTCTCGATTTCGGTATCGCGCGCTGCGAGATCGATCTTGAGATTGTCGGTCTGCTCCGCAAGCTTGTTAAGGCGCGTGCGAAGAGCGTCGAGCTCGCCTTCCTTGGCGGCGCTTGCTTGCTCGGCGATGTGGAGGCTCGTCTTAAGCTGGCTGATGTAGTTCTCGTCCTTGCGCAGGTGCGAGCGCTGTTCCGCGGCCTCGACACTCATGTCGCTGATTTGCGCCTGTAGCCCCTCGATCTCGGCGGCAAACCGTCCTGCGTCGAGCGCCAGCGAGTCATGCTTCAGTTGCAGCGCCAGCGACTTTTCGCGCTCGCGCACGAGGTCCTGTGTCGTCTTGGCGTTCTCGGCAGCATAGAGGGCCCGGACCATATCCTTCTGCGCGCGCACTTCCTGCGGGCTGAGTGGCATGGTCGCGCGCATACGGTTTTCCGTATACCAGACGATGCGGCGGTGGACGGCAGGCGACACGAGAAAGACGAGAAACGCTGCCGCCAGGAAGCCCAATCCGAACAAGAGAGCATATTCGATCACGGCGCGGCCACGGCTTCCAGAAGTTGAGTTGCGTCAGGACCAATGATTAAGCGGACCTGACGCGTAGAGCAAGTGGCGGATAGGTCACGGCGAGCGAGAGTTCGCTGCGCCGATGGGAATCAGAAGGGATTCCAGGTCGGATTAGGGGTGACCTTGAGGTAGCCGACATTCAATCCGAGGCGAGCACCGACGCCTGTGCGGATCGGCACCACCAGTACGTTGTCGTTCTTGAGAAGCGTCATGCCGAAGCCGGCGATAACGAAGGCTTGACCACTGACGCCACCGAAGCGCGCGTAGATGGCGTCGGTCGAGGGCAGGTCGTAGACGAGCATCATGACGCGCGTGCCCTGACCGCCATAGTCGATCCCGAGCGACGGACCCTGCCAGTAGAGCGGATGCTCACCGGCATTCTTTGTATTCAACTGGCCTTCGCCGTAGGTGAGACCGGCGATGAAAGCTCCGGAACCTTCCTGGCCGAGGACATAGCCGTTGGGAAGGCCGTATTTCTGAAAGGCGGCTTCGATCACCTTGGCCAGCCCGCCGCTGGTCGAGCCGAAGAACGAGTGCCCAGCGTCGACGATTTCCTGCATCGAATACTGGCCGCCGTTAGACTGCTGCGCCGATGCCTGCATTGGGACAAGCGCGAGGGGCGAAAATGTCAGCGCAACGAGAAGCCGCCAGATGGCGGAGAGTCTTCCGAAAAAATGGGCGCGCATGGTGTTATCCGTTCATCATGGTCGGTACGATGAGCCGTTTCCGGCGTTTCGTTCATTTTGCGCGTATGGTCTTAACAATCGGTTTACCAAATATGGTGTCATTATGGCGCTGAGTACGGCCGCAAACTTCGCGCAATTTAAATGACGCAAAAGAGGCGGCGGAATGACCCTGCCGCCCTCCTGGAGACTATGATGTCGAAGAATCCAAACCTCACCCTTGCTGGCCCCGACCTGGCCGCGCTTCTGTGCAGCCGCGTCTGCCATGACGTCATCTCGCCGGTTGGCGCAATCAACAATGGTCTGGAGCTTCTGGACGAGGGCGGCGCCGATGCCGACGCGATGGATCTTATCAGGACAAGCGCGCTCAACGCCTCTGTCCGTCTGAAGTTCGCCCGGCTTGCCTTCGGGGCCTCGGGATCGGTCGGGGCTTCGATCGATACCGGCGAAGCCGAACGTGCGGCGAAGGATTTTGCTGCCGCGGAGAAGAAGACCGAGGTTGTCTGGACTGGTCCGCGCGCGATTATCGCCAAGAACCGCGTCAAGTTGCTGCTCAATCTCTTCCTGGTAGCCTATTCGTCAATTCCACGTGGCGGTGTCATCGAAGTCACGCTTGAGAACCCCGAACTGGACGCAAAATTCAAGATCGTTGCGAAGGGCAAGCTGATGCGCCTGCCGCCGAAATTCGTGGAGATCTCTACGGGGGAAATCGAGGAAGCCATCGACGCCCACTCGATCCAGCCCTACTACACCGTGCTGCTTGCCGATGAATGCGGTATGGCGCTCGGGCATAGCGCGACCGCCGAAGAACTTACGTTTACCGCTGACGTCATCGCAGCTTGATGCAGGGACCTCGACGGCGATCCGACCGTCGAGGTAATAAATCCTTAGCCTAATGTTTCTATTCTTGGCCGATAACACGCCAGCCGCATTAGAAGCTGGGGCAAGGAGCAGCCATGCAGAGGTTTATGATCGCCGACTCATCTGACGTCGTTCGGAAGGTGGGGAAGCGCATCCTTTCCGAACTCGACTTCATGGTCATCGAAGCCTCCAACGTTGTCGAAGCTCTCTCCAGTTGCCAGGTGGAACTTCCAGAATACCTGATCGTCGATTCTGGCATGGACCGCGCGCTCGAGTTGATTTCGGCGATCCGCGGCATGGAAGGCGGCAAGGACGTCAAAATCTACTATTGCGTGGTTGAGGCCGACCTCAAGAAGCTGATGATGGGCAAGCGGGCAGGGGCGACTGATTTCCTCCTCAAACCCTTCGATCGCAAGATTCTGACGGCCGTATTCGGCCACCGCGCTATCGCAGCATAATTGCGACTACCCGCCAACGATCGAAGCCGCCACGGGCGGCTTTTTCTATGTCACAACGAAAAAATCCCGCCACAGAGGACGGGATTTTCTCAGTCTTGGCAAAGGGGCTGACGTATCAGGCGGTCTCGGCGTACTCGGCGCCGTCCGGCTCGCGCAGAACATAGCCGCGGCCCCAGACGGTTTCGATGTAGTTTGCGCCACCGGCAGCATTTGCGAGCTTCTTGCGCAGTTTGCAGATGAAGACGTCGATGATCTTCAGTTCCGGCTCGTCCATGCCGCCATAGAGATGGTTCAGGAACATTTCCTTGGTGAGCGTGGTGCCCTTGCGGAGCGAAAGAAGCTCCAGCATCTGGTATTCCTTGCCCGTCAGGTGCACGCGCTGGCCACCAACTTCGACCGTCTTGGCGTCGAGGTTGACGATCAGTTCGCCGGTCATGATGACCGACTGGGCATGACCCTTGGAACGACGAACGATTGCATGTATGCGCGCAACCAGTTCGTCCTTGTGGAACGGCTTGGTCATGTAGTCGTCGGCGCCAAAGCCGAGACCGCGAACCTTGTCCTCGATACCGGCCATGCCCGAGAGAATCAGGATGGGTGTCTTGACCTTGGACAGGCGGAGAGTGCGGAGCACTTCATATCCGGACATGTCGGGAAGGTTCAAATCGAGAAGGATGATGTCGTAATCATACAACTTCCCTAGGTCCACGCCTTCTTCACCCAGATCGGTGGTGTAGACGTTAAAACTTTCTGATTTGAGCATCAATTCGATGCTCTGCGCTGTCGCGCTGTCGTCTTCAATGAGTAGTACCCGCATTATTATCCCCTTTACCGCCGCCGAAAGGTGGTCTGGCCCCTACGCGATACCGAATACATCATTGCGTGATTTGGAAGCTGCCACGAAATGGTTAACAAATTCTGATTCACTCTGGCAAGAGGTAACGAATTTATTAAATATTTTGTCCATTCCGCTGTTTTCCAACGAGAATTCGCAAAGCCAGATCTTAACTTTTACATTAAGAACGGCCGGTAAGCGATTCATTCGACTCACCAATGAAACAGTATCGGAAATCGCGTAGTTGTGTTTACCGACCCTTAAATCATCGGCACTATCATTAACGATGCCCGTAAACGAAAGGTTACCAGCGGTAGGTTTTTGTTAATACCGACGGAAATTTTTTAGCAGGCCGCGTCAAAGCGGCCGGCAAGGGCGATTTAAAGTGGAGCAGGGGTCTCGCATCACTGGAGTAATGCGTATGAAGTCGCGTGAGAGCCTAGTTCGCCTGAAGGAGTTTCAGGTGAACGAAAAACGTCGCCAACTGCAGCAATTGCAGATGATGATGTCCGAATTTGATAGGATGACGAAGGATCTGGAGAGCCAGATCGTCGTCGAGGAAAAGAAGTCCGGCATTTCCGACCCGAATCACTTCGCCTATCCGACCTTCGCAAAGGCAGCTCGCCAGCGCGCGGACAATCTTCAGGTCTCGATCAAGGAACTGAAGATGCAGGAAGAGGCGCTTGAACAGGCGCTGGAAGAGATACAGGCGGAATATGCACGTGCAGCCGCGCTCGAAGAGCGCGACGGCGCAGTCCGGGCAAGAGCCTAAGGCGGGAAACGGGTGCTGTCGGCACCTTGGGATCGCCTCGAAAAAAGCCATGCATGATGGGCCGTCACGTCCGTCATACATGGCTTTTGGCGTTATTGGGCTAACCGTTAATGACGTCGCGCCACTCCTCGTGGCGTTGCGCTTGCGCTTTGAAGAAGGGACATAACGGGAAGATCTTCCATCCCCCTTTGCGTGCCTCCTCGACGGCATGAAGAGCAAGTGCCTGGCCAACGCCCTTGCCGCGCAGCGCATCGGGTACGCCGGTGTGGTCAATAATGACAAGCGCCGGCGATGCGCGGGAATAGGTCATTTCGGCCTGATGGCCCTCGACCTCTGCAACGTAGCGGCCGCCGGAGGGATTCTCTTCATTCCTGATGTTCATTGCCATTCCTCGTCAACATTCAGCTGTCGGTCGGAAATTGGCATGTCATCCCGGCCGCGCCAAGGCGGGCGATGTGGACACAGTGTTCGATGAGAAGAGGCGGGGACAATTGCTGCCGGTACGAGGCCGGCAGCAATTCCGGCTCACCGACCGATTTTCCTGCCGAGTGGTCTATGGAGCAGGGAACTCGTGGTGAGGCTTGTCGCAGCATAAAAGCAGGGCGTCTGCAGGCTGCGTTAATGATTGCGGGCCGTCTGTATATCCCCCTCAGGACATGCAAGCGGCCCGAATCTGAAAATCGTTGCCCAGGATGGGCGTGTCAGTGGCGATACTGCTGAATACGCGTGGTGCGCAAACCGGCAAGGCCATGGCTGTTAATGGAAGACTGCCAGGACAAGAACTCTTCGACAGTCAGCGTGTAACGCTCGCACGCTTCTTCCAAGCTCAACAGGCCACCGCGAACCGCCGCTACAACCTCTGCTTTGCGACGGATAACCCAGCGCCTGGTATTCGGCGGTGGCAAATCCGCAATCGTCAGCGGGCTGCCATCGGGGCCGATGACATATTTTACTCGGGGACGTATCATTTCGGTCATTGGACTCTCTACACAACTCAAGACCACGGCCGTCACTCTAGCTTGTCACATTTAAGAATTGCCTAAGCGCATAGTAACACTTTGATAAGAAGTTTAGGCGTCGACTTCCTGGAAGCAATTTGCGCGCCCTCGTAGCCTTCCCCTGCGTAAATTTGTGATGAGCGCATAGGAGCCATGCGCAATGGCTAGTGGGCAATTGACGAACGTCAATTTATAAGCGCCGCAACGTAGTTGTTAGTGCAAGACCGCGTCTCCGTTGTTTTCGTGGTGCCCGGAATAACTAAGGTTTGCTTCGTGTCCTTTTGATACGTGCCTTTGCTTTTCCTCTGCGGCGCGTGGCCATTCTGGTCGACGAAATGAAGAAGCTGAGGCGAAGCTAGCCGCCGAGGGACAGGAAAATGAAGAAGCAAGAACGCGCCGTCCGCGACGGCGTGGGGGATGCTGTTTTTTCGCGGATCGCGTCCGCGCAGAAAATGTCCTCGGAACGATTCAACGATTGCGTGGCTGAGATGGCAGTCGAGGCGGGATTCAACCACTACTTGTTTGCGGAGTTTCCGCGCGGGGACCGCAGTGGCTTCGCCAGCAACTATCTCGCTAGCAACTGGCCGCAAGAGCTCATTGATCTCTATGAGGAGGTTGACCTCTTCTATTGCAGCAAGCTGGTCTCGGCTCTCAAGACGACAGCGATGCCTGTCTTCTGTGACAAGGCGCCATTCGAAAGCGCGGCTGCAAACCAGGGAAACGACCGGCTGACGGCGCACTTCAGGGGCCATGGCCTCAAGGACACATTTGCCTTTGCCTTGCATGACATGTATTTGCGGCACTTCATATTCGCATTCTCGGGTGAGCGCGTGCGTCTCGCTCGCGAAGAGGCAATGCAGCAGGTTTTCCGGGCGATGGAGTTTCTGGAGCTGTTTGCGCAGCAGAACCCTGTTGAGCAACCGATGGAGAACCTCAGCAGCCGGGAAATCGAGTGCCTGCGTTGGTCGGCCGCCGGAAAGAGCAGTGAAGAGATCGCGATTATTCTCGATCTCTCCGCACATACGGTCATCGGCTACCTGAAGAGCGCGATGCGAAAGCTCGACTCTGTTAACCGCATGCAGGCAATCGCTCGCGCACTTCGCTATCGGCTGCTCTAGGCGTTTATCGAACCGATCTAGAGCATTATTGCCGAAAGCCCGGTCTCTGCGGCTCCAAACTCATATTGTGCGCTTCCGTGATGCAGGAGCGCCAGCCAGTCTCCCTCGTTCAATGCGGCCACGGTGCAGGCAATATCGCGTGCTGCGCTGGTCGACGCGGAACCGACGAGAGAGGCGAGTTCCGTCGTACCATTTACCTCGATCGCAGTTTCGTGCCCGGAGGAGGAGAGGGTGCTTGCCGTCAATTGCAGGAGATAAAAGCCGGTCTCCGGGATAAGCAAGCGATTGCCAGCGCCTGTGGGCAGAGCCGAGCCAAGAGAAAAGCCGCCCTATGAGACGTGGACAGCGAAAGCCGCATCCCGCTGATTTTGCGTGTTTTTCCGACGAGGTTATGCCCGCTCCAAAGCGGATCTGGCGCCGCCCCAGGAAATGAAGTTCGGGTTGGCGAAGTCGCTGTCATGCATTTGAGACGTCTTGCCGTAGGTCAGCGGCAACCCGTCCAGCGTTACGGTGGAGCCGCCCGCAGCGCGCAGCACGGCATCCCCCGCGGCTGTATCCCACTCCATTGTCCGCGTGAAGCGCGGATAAACGTCGGCCAGGCCTTCAGCCAGCATGCAGAATTTCAGCGAGGAGCCGATGTTGGTGCAGTGGGAGATCGCGTTTGCGGCGAGAAAAACATCTGTCTGGGGGCTGTTGTGGGATCGGCTTGCCAAAGCCGTCCGGTCGGCCGGTTGCGGACGCACCTGGATGGGCGTCCGCCGTGTCACCTGAAAACGGTCGTCGACAAGGAGTTTCTCGGCCTTGCTGTCCTCGCCAGCGAAGGCGACGCCGAGGGCGGGGGCATAAACGATCCCTGCGAGAGGGCGTCCCCCGCTGATATAGGCAATGTTCACGGTGAACTCGCGTCGTCGCTCGACGAATTCCCGTGTGCCGTCGAGCGGATCCACAAGGAAGAAGGATCTGCCGATCGCAGGCACGTTTCCTGCTGCCACTGATTCTTCCGCGATAATCGGCGTATCGGGGAACGCGGCTTTAAGCTGTGCAATGATAATGCGCTCGGCGCGCTCGTCGGCGATGGTGACCGGGCTGTTGTCTGCTTTCCTGGCGGTCGGGCATCCCTCCCGATAGACCTTCATAATCGCTTTGCCCGCTTCGAGAGCGGCGCGCTCAAATGTTTCGAGCATTGCTCGCCTTCCGGATCTTTTTGTTGCGCTCACCTGAAGCGTTTCACCTTTATATAAGCAATTCCCTCGGCCAAGTGAAACTTGCCAAATTCAAGCGACAGTTTCTGGGACAGAATCCAGCCTGCCCCGTGCCGCGGCATTGTCCGAAAGCGGGATGGTGTTGCAGTTTGCACCATTCTAAAGTCAAAAAGCGCTTTCTGGGGCTTCACATGTTAAAAAAAGCGAATTGTTAGTCGCAAAAAAGTCATTTTCACCAAAACGGCAAAGAACTTTGGAGCTTTGCGATTTTGCGCTTCCCTTTTGGTTTGAAAGCGGTATGAAATCCTTAATCAAGGGCGCATCAAAAGCTCTAATAACAAGAGATGTTGGCTAAACCGGCTTGCATCCAGGGGAAATGGTATATGGAATATTTTGTCCAGCAGCTCGTTAATGGGCTGACTCTTGGATCCATCTATGGCCTTGTGGCTATTGGCTATACGATGGTTTACGGCATTATCGGCATGATCAACTTCGCCCATGGCGATATTTTCATGCTTGGCGGTTTCGCCGGCCTCATCGTTTTTCTCGTCCTCACCTCCATGTTTGCGGGTCTTCCGGTTGCAGTTTTGCTGCTGGTTATGCTCCTTATCGCAATGTTGATGACGAGCTTGTGGAACTGGACGATCGAGCGTGTTGCTTATCGTCCGCTACGCGGATCGTTCCGCCTGGCGCCGCTGATCACTGCGATCGGCATGTCGATCACGCTGTCGAACTTCATCCAGGTGACCCAGGGGCCGCGCAACAAGCCGATCCCGCCGCTGGTCAGCACTGTATACAACGTCGCCGGCATCTCCATCTCGCTGAAGCAGATCGTCATCATCCTTATCACGGTGGTGCTGCTGACGGTGTTCTGGTACCTCGTCAATCATACGTCGCTTGGGCGCGCTCAGCGTGCAACTGAGCAGGACCGCAAGATGGCGGCGCTGCTGGGCGTCAATGTCGATCAGACGATTTCCATCACCTTCATCATGGGCGCGGCGCTGGCTGCTGTCGCAGGTACCATGTATCTGATGTATTATGGTGTCGTGAACTTCAACGACGGCTTCGTACCGGGTGTGAAGGCGTTCACCGCGGCCGTTCTCGGCGGCATCGGTTCGCTTCCAGGCGCTGTCCTGGGTGGGCTGATGATCGGTTTGATCGAGTCGTTGTGGTCGGCTTACTTCACCATCGCGTACAAGGATGTGGCGACATTCGCCATCCTCGCTTTCGTGCTGATCTTCAAGCCGACAGGTATCCTGGGCCGGCCGGAAGTCGAGAAGGTTTAACGTCATGGAAAATGTTGTACGTTCCGCTGACAAGCCCGCCAAAGCCGGACTTGTTCAGACGGGTATTAAAGAAGCTCTGTTTGCTGCCCTGATCGCGTTCGGCATGTTCGTGCTGTACGTTGGCCTGAAGACCGATCAGAATATCAGCAACGAACTCATCATTGTTCAGCGCTGGGGCCTCCTGGCTATATTCGTAGCGATTGCAGCCGTCGGTCGCTTCCTGACCGTCGTCTTCCTGCGGCCGCACCTTGATGCACGCAAGTTGGCGAAGGCGCGTAGTGGCGAGCTGGATATCTCGGCCGAAAAGGGCTTTTTCCACACACATTTCTTGAAGATCGCGCTCGTCGCACTGCTGCTCTATCCGGTGTTCATCTACGCCGTCGCGGGTCCGCAGGGTTCGCTGAAGTGGGTGGATAACTTCGGTATCCAGATTCTGATCTACGTGATGCTGGCCTGGGGGCTGAACATCGTCGTTGGCCTCGCTGGCTTGCTCGATCTTGGCTACGTGGCGTTCTACGCGATCGGCGCCTACTCTTACGCGCTCCTGTCCAGCTATTTCGGCCTGTCGTTCTGGGTGCTCCTGCCTCTGTCCGGTATTCTGGCAGCGCTGTGGGGTGTGATTCTGGGCTTCCCGGTCCTGCGACTGCGCGGCGACTACCTCGCGATTGTCACGCTGGCCTTCGGTGAAATCATTCGCCTGGTCATCATCAACTGGACGGATCTCACCAAAGGCACGTTCGGTATCTCGGGCATTCCGAAGGCGACGCTTTTCGGCATCCCGTTCGATGCGAGCGCCGGTGGCTTTGCGAAGCTGTTCCACCTGCCGATGTCGTCGGCGTACTACAAGATCTTCCTTTTCTACCTGATCCTTGCCCTCTGCATGTTGACCGCCTATGTGACGATCCGCCTGCGCCGGATGCCGATCGGCCGTGCATGGGAGGCCATGCGCGAAGACGAAATTGCCTGCCGCTCGCTCGGGATCAATACGGTGACGACGAAACTCACGGCCTTTGCGACGGGCGCTATGTTCGGTGGTTTCGCAGGCTCCTTCTTTGCCGCTCGTCAGGGCTTCGTTTCCCCGGAATCGTTCGTCTTCCTGGAATCGGCTGTTATCCTCGCCATCGTCGTTCTCGGCGGCATGGGCTCGCTGACCGGTATCGCGATCGCTGCGATCGTCATGGTTGGCGGCACGGAAATGCTGCGTGAGATGGCCTTCCTGAAGATGATTTTCGGACCGGACTTCACGCCTGAGCTTTACCGCATGCTGCTGTTCGGCCTGGCGATGGTCGTCGTGATGCTGATCAAGCCGCGCGGCTTCGTGGGGTCGCGTGAACCGACAGCCTTCCTCAAGGAGCGCAAGGCAGTTTCCGGCAGCTTTACCAAGGAGGGCCACGGTTGATGAGCCCTCAGGAAACAAACATGACCAGCGATACTTTGCTGAAGGTCGAGCATCTGTCGATGAAGTTCGGTGGCCTGATGGCGATCAACGACTTCTCATTTGAAGCCAAGCGTGGCGACATTACCGCACTCATCGGCCCGAACGGCGCCGGCAAGACGACGGTCTTCAACTGCATCACCGGCTTCTATAAGCCGACGATGGGCATGATCACGCTGAAGCAGAAGGACGGCAAGGAGTTCTTGCTGGAGCGCCTTCCGGACTTCCGGATCACCAAGGAAGCCAAGGTTGCCCGCACGTTCCAGAACATCCGGCTGTTTTCCGGCCTGACGGTTCTCGAAAACCTGCTCGTCGCCCAGCACAACAAGCTGATGAAGGCGTCCGGGTTCACCGTGATGGGTCTCGTGGGCATCGGGCCGTATCGGGCAGAGGCGAAGAATGCCGTTGAACTGGCACGCCACTGGCTAGAGAAGGCTGATCTGATTGATCGCGCCGATGACCCGGCTGGTGATCTGCCTTATGGCGCACAGCGCCGGCTTGAGATCGCGCGCGCCATGTGTACGGAGCCGGAACTTCTGTGCCTGGACGAGCCTGCTGCTGGCCTCAATCCCCGCGAGTCGGCCGCGCTGAACGCGCTGCTGCGCAGCATTCGCAGCGAAAGCGGCACGTCGATCCTGCTGATTGAGCACGATATGTCGGTGGTCATGGAAATTTCCGACCATGTCGTCGTGCTGGAATATGGTCAGAAGATTTCCGATGGCACGCCTGATGAAGTGAAGCAGGACCCGCGGGTTATCGCGGCCTATCTCGGTGTCGAGGACGAGGAAGTGGAAGAAGTGATTGCAGCCGTAGAGAACCTCGAAGGAGGCTCGCACTAATGACTGGCCAGCCACTTCTGAACGTTCAGGGCGTTGAAACCTACTATGGCAACATCCGGGCCCTGGCCGGAATCGATATCGAGGTCCATCGCGGCGAGATCGTCAGCCTGATCGGTGCCAACGGCGCCGGCAAGTCGACGCTGATGATGACGATTTGCGGAAGTCCGCAGGCGCGCAAGGGCTCGGTGGTTTTCGATGGCCAAGATATCACGCGTCTGCCGACGCATGAGATCGCCCGCCTTCGCATCGCGCAGTCGCCTGAAGGACGCCGTATCTTCCCGCGCATGACCGTCATGGAAAATCTCCAGATGGGCGCGGGCCTCGACAACCTGAAATATTTCAACGAGGACGTCGAGAAGGTCTTTGCGATGTTCCCGCGCCTCAAGGAGCGCCAGGGTCAACGCGGCGGTACGCTCTCGGGCGGCGAACAGCAGATGCTGTCGATCGGTCGCGCGCTTATGGCGCGTCCGAAGCTGCTGCTACTCGACGAGCCCTCGCTTGGTCTGGCACCGCTGATCGTTAAGGGCATTTTCGAGGCGATCAAGAAACTCAACAAGGAAGAAGGGCTGACCGTCTTCCTCGTAGAGCAGAACGCCTTCGCAGCTCTGCGCTTGTCGGACCGTGCCTATGTCATGGTCAACGGCAAGGTCACCATGAGCGGTTCCGGTATGGAACTTCTCGCGAATCCGGAAGTGCGTGCCGCTTATCTTGAAGGCGGACGTCATTGAGCATGACGAAGGGGAGACTTTGATATGCAGGGACTTTTCTTTGAGAGCGATACGGGCGTGCGCAGCGCCATTCGCTTGGTTGTCGTGCTGATTGGATTCTGGACGGCATGGAGGGCCGGCAGAGCCGCGGCCGAGAGCTGGAGCAACTATCCTCTGGTAATCGCCTATACGGTTCTGCTTGCTGGTGCGATGCAATTCCTGCATCACGCACTGTTCGATGGACCGGTTCTCAGCCTCTTTTACTATGTAATCGACCTGGTCTTGCTTCTGATCTTCTCGACGGCCGGCTATCGCTATCGCCGGACCAATCAGATGGTCAACAACTACTACTGGCTATACGAAAAGACGTCCCCCTTCTCTTGGAAGGCAAAACATTGACAGCCGGTTGAATCTAGGGACAGATGCCCCTCGGAGTGGAACAAGTTTCCTGGCGCAGTAAAGTGGGTAATGCGCTGGGTAGTGGAACGGAACCCGCTAAAAAATTGGGAGTAACAGAATGAAAAAGTCTCTCCTGTCGGCTGTGGCACTGACGGCGATGGTCGCCTTCAGCGGCAACGCATGGGCCGACATCATCGTTGGCGTTGCTGGTCCGCTGACTGGCCCGAACGCTGCGTTCGGCGCTCAGCTCCAGAAGGGCGCAGAGCAGGCGGCCGCTGACATCAACGCCGCTGGTGGCATCAACGGCGAGCAGGTCAAGATCGTGCTCGGCGACGACGTTTCCGACCCGAAGCAGGGCATCTCGGTTGCGAATAAGTTCGCTGCTGACGGCGTCAAGTTCGTAATCGGCCACTTCAACTCGGGCGTTTCGATCCCGGCTTCCGAAGTCTACGCTGAAAACGGCATGCTCGAAATCACCCCGGCCGCTACGAACCCGAAGTTCACCGAGCGCGGCCTCTGGAACACATTCCGTACTTGCGGCCGTGACGACCAGCAGGGTGCAATCGCCGGCAAGTATCTTGCTGACCACTTCAAGGACGCCAAGATCGCTGTCGTTCACGACAAGACGCCTTACGGCCAGGGTCTCGCTGACGAAACCAAGAAGGCTCTGAACGCTGCTGGCACGACGGAAGCCCTCTACGAAGGCATCAACGTTGGCGACAAGGACTTCTCGGCTCTCATCGCCAAGATGAAGGAAGCCGGCGTCACGATCATCTACTGGGGTGGCCTCCACACCGAAGCTGGTCTGATCATCCGTCAGGCTGCCGACCAGGGCCTCAAAGCTACGCTGGTTTCCGGTGACGGTATCGTTTCGAACGAACTGGCATCGATCGCTGGCGACGCAGTTGCCGGTACGCTGAACACCTTCGGCCCCGATCCGACGCTGAACCCGGCCAACAAGGACCTCGTTGCGAAGTTCAAGGCTGCCGGCTTCAACCCGGAGGCTTACACGCTCTACTCCTACGCTGCGCTGCAGTCGATCGCTGGCGGTGCAAAGGCTGCCGGTTCCAACGACGCTGAAGCCGTTGCTGCTGCAATGAAGGCAAAGGGCCCGTTCCCGACCGTTCTCGGCGACATGTCATTCGACGAAAAGGGCGACCCGAAGCTTCCCGGCTACATCATGTACGAGTGGAAGAAGGGTCCAGACGGCAAGTACAGCTACTTCCCGCAGGAAGCCAAGTAAGGGTTCATCCCCCGCTTGTGCGAAATTTGGAAGCCCGGTCGCAAGACCGGGCTTCTTCTGTTTGGCCCATCGGGCTTTTTGGGCTACTGGCTAGAAAGCCAACCAGCATTCGGAACAGGTCACCATGTCCAAACCACGCATTCTCGTTACGCGCCGCTGGCCGTCAGCCGTCGAACGCATCCTTTCGGAACGGTTCGATGTAACATTGAACCTGCGCGATGAAGCGATGAGCGTGGAGGCATTGCGCCAAGCGATGGATGAGTACGATGCCATCTTGCCGACGGTCTCCGACAAGTTGCCCGCAGCCGTTTTCGATGTCGTGACGCCGCGCACGCGCATACTCGGCAATTTCGGGGTCGGCTACAATCATATCGACACCAATGCCGCCAAGGGCCGCGGGATCGTCGTGACGAATACGCCCGACGTGCTGACCGATTGCACGGCTGACATCGCCATGCTGCTGCTACTGACAGTGGCCCGGCGCGGCGGCGAGGGCGAGCGTCAGGTCCGCTCCGGCGAGTGGGCCGGGTGGTGCCCGACGCACATGATCGGGACGAAGGTCACCGGCAAAACCGTCGGCATCATCGGCTTCGGGCGCATCGGCAGGGCGTTCGCACAACGTTGCCATTTCGGTTTTGGCATGGACGTGGTTTTCTACAACAGATCACCGGTCGATCCGTCGGAAGCGGCGCGCTACGGGGCACGGCAATTGCCGACGATTGAGGAGGTATTGGCGCTATCCGACTTCGTGTCCCTGCATTGCCCAGGTGGTGCGGTAAACCGACACCTGATGAATGTGGGTCGACTTGCGGCAATGAAGCCCGGCGCCTTCCTGATCAATACTGCACGCGGCGATGTCGTTGACGAGGTGGCTTTGATCGCCGCCCTGAAGGACGGCGTCATTCGTGGTGCCGGGCTCGACGTATATGCGGCCGAGCCGCACGTACCGGATGCGCTGAAAGTCATGGAGAATGTTGTTCTGCTGCCGCATCTCGGCAGCGCGACCGAGGAAACCCGCACGGCCATGGGGATAAAGGTGGTGGACAACGTCACTGCCTTCTTCGAGGGGCGGTCGCCGCCCGACCGCGTTGTTTGATCTGCCTCTTCCTCCGCGAGAGTTTTGCTAGAGGCTGAGTTCGAAGAGTAGCTCGCCGTCTCGATGGCCGATCAGGCGCCAGCCGGCGCGTCGGTAAAGCCTTTCGGCTCTCGTCGCGGGATCCGTCGTCAAGCGAATCCGCTCGAAGCCGGCGGATTTCAACGTTTGACACGCGCGTTCAAGCAGGGCACGCCCGATCCCGCGACCGCTGTACTGCTCGTCCACGAACAATGCCCAGATGAAGCCGTCGCGGGTGTCCGCCGCCGAGAAGCCGGCGACTTTGCCATTTTCTTCCCCGACAAAGATGCCGGGATTGGCAATGAACCAATTGATATCGTCCAGGGTAACCTTGGAGGGATCGGACAGGATGTTCTCCGATACCCCGGCGCGGATTTCGACGATCCGGGCAATATTCTGATTTGTCGCCCTACGGATCAATGCTGCGCTCTCCGACTCTAGATCGTTCACGTCTCATGCAAGACATGAGCGGCCTTGACCGCCGCCGAGGCACGGTTTTCGACGCCGAGCTTCACATAGATCTGTTCGAGATGCTTGTTCACGGTGCGCGCCGACAGGCCGAGAATCTCGCCGATATCGCGGTTGGCCTTGCCTTTGGCAATCCATAACAACACTTCGGATTCCCTCTGTGTCAGCGAGAAATGCCGGCGCAGCACCTCGTCGTCGGCCCGCGCGTTGTTTGCCGTCAGGCGAAACAGATATTCATCCGGACCGATCGCGCCCAGGAAGGCCAGCTGAAGCACGTCCTTGCCGGCATGCGAAAGCGAGATCGCGCCCTCGCGCGCCGAGGCCGGGCGGGTCTTCATCCACTCTGCAATCCTGCCGACCACCGTGTCCATGGCATCATCTCGGTTCATCGCAGCGTTGGCGAGGCGTGTTGCCTGTGGCGTCGACCAATGAATATCGCCGTCGCCCTTGACGGCGAGCAAATGTCGGCCGGCAGCGTCCAGCGCAACGCGCGCGCTCTGTGTGGAACGGGCGTTGCGCAGATGGACGCCGATCCGCGCTCGCAGCTCGTCGATATTGATCGGTTTCGTCAGGTAGTCGACGCCTCCGGATTCGAGTGCACGAACGACATGCTCGGTTTCTGTCAGGCCGGTCATGAAGATGACCGGTATCTGGCTGATTGCCGGGTTGGCTTTGAGTCTCCTACAAGTCTCAAAGCCGTCCATGGAGGGCATGACCGCATCCAGCAGAATGAGATCGGGCGTAATGCGCTCCACAATATTCAGGGCAGCCGAGCCTGACGTGGCGATCAGGACCGAGAATCCGGACTGCTCCAGAGCATCGGTCAGGAACCCCAAAGCCTCCGGCGAGTCATCCACCAGCAGAACAATGTCGCGCGGGAGCTCAGCCAAGGGTTTCTACCTTCTCGTCAAAACGGTGCAGGAAATTCATGAGGCCGTTCAGATCGAAGGAGGCCGCATAGGAGCGAAGTTCTTCTGTAAATGGCTGATTTGCTTCTACCTTGGCAAGGTCGCCGAGCTTTGCCTCGATGCCTCTGATGTAGCCGATTTCGGCGAGCCGCAACAATTCCTGAACATGGGAGTGTCCTGGACTGACCAGCGGCCGGTCGTGCTTGGCGGGGGCGGGCGGGATCGCCTCCGCATAGATCCACCTCAAACCCAGATGGAGCGCAAGCTTGTCACGCAGTTGCTTGATGTCGACAGGCTTGCCGATGGCATCATTGTGGCTGTCATCGCTATCGCGGTGTGCGGCGGCGTCGCCGATATTGGCGGACAGCATGACGATCGGGGCAGTCTGGCCGTTCGCGCGCAGGCGCGAAACGAGTTGCCAGCCATTCATGCCCGGCATCGAGATATCGACCAGGAAGAGATCGGGCTGGATGCCTTCGATCAAAGTCAGGCAATCGGCTCCGCTTGCCGCCGTCAGCACGACGAAATCAAGTGGGGCGAGCACCTCGCGCATCATCTCGCGGTGGTCCTCATTGTCGTCCACGACGACGATCGTGCGCCGAGGACCGTCGTAGCTGACGATCTTCTTCTCCTGTGGCGGGACCGTCATTTCGCGAGGCACGGCGGAAAGCATGAGGCGAACGCGGAAGACCGTTCCGCGATCCTTCTCGCTGCTCACCGAGATTTCGCCGCCCAGCGTGTTGGTCAAAAGCTGCGTGATCGTCAGACCGAGGCCAAGGCCCGGCATCGGCCGGACGCTGTCGGCTTCGCCACGCTGGAACGGCTCGTAGATACGGCTCAAGTCCTTCTCGGCAATGCCGCGACCGGTGTCGCTGACCGTGAAGGTGGCGACCTGGCTGCGATAGCCAACGTCGAAGGTGACCCTGCCTTCGTCAGTGAACTTGATGGCGTTGGAGAGCAGATTGACGAGGATCTGGCGCAACCGCTTCTCGTCGGTGCGTACGAAGTGGGGCAGGGCGGGTGAGCGGTCGTGATGGAACGTCAATCCCTTGGCCTGGGCCTGAGGGCGGAACATGTCGACGATTTGATCCAGGAAATCCTGAATGTTGATCTCGTTGGAATAGACCTGCAGGCGCCCGGCTTCGATCTTGGAGATATCGAGGAGACCGTCGATAAGACCGGAGAGATGCTCGGCGCTGCGGCGGATGACCTTGATCGACGACTGTCGTGGAGTGGGAATGGTTTCGTCGCGTTCGAGAATCTGCGCGTAGCCGAGCACGGCGTTCAGCGGCGTGCGCAATTCGTGACTAAGGCCGACGACATAACGGCTCTTCGCACGGTTGGCGGCTTCAGCTGTTTCCTTGGCGGTCTGAAGGGCGGCGTCGGTCTTCTTGTGCGCGGCGATTTCCTTCAGCAGCAGCGTATTCTGGCGAGAGGATTCTTCCTCGGCAACGACCCGGCTGTCATGCGCGAGCACGTAAAACCAGCAGACGACTCCCGCAATCACCGCGAAGACGAAGAAGACTACCAGGATCGTTCCGTTGACGACGTCGGCGGTTTCGGGTGACGCCGAGGAAACCTGATGGGCGATCATCGCGAGGATGGTTCCGACGGCCGTCAGGGCGAGCACGACGGCGATGCCATAGCGACCGAGGCGTGTGGTCAGCTTCTCAACGACGCTCCCCGGCAGTACTGCCTTGGCGACCGTGCCAACCTGTGCGTTGAAGCGCGCCTTCGGCTTGCACATGTCGTGGCAGCGGCTGTCGAGCGAACAGCAGAGCGAGCAGATCGGTGCCGCATAGGCCGGGCACCAGGCCATATCTTCAGGCTCGAATGGATGCTCGCAGACGGAACAGGTGATGTTGGTAAGGTTCTTCCAGCTGTGGCGCGGCTTGCGAGCGAGATAGAACCTGCCCTTCGTACTCCAGGCGATCAGCGGCGAGGCGATCAGCGCGACAACAAGCGTGATGTAAGGCGCGAGGGAGGCTGCGATGGAGCCGAAGACGCCGAAATGCGCGACCAGCGCGATGCCGGCCGATAGCGTCATGGCGCCGAGGCCGACGGGGTTGATGTCGTAGAGGTGAGCGCGCTTGAACTCAATGCCGGGAGGCGCAAGGCCGAGCGGCTTGTTGATGAAGAGGTCCGCCGAGATCGTGCAGAGCCAGGCCATGGCGATGATCGAGAAGATGCCGAGCGTTTCCTCGAGCAGCCTATAGATGCCAAGTTCCATCAGCAGAAGGGCGATCGCCACGTTGAAGACGAGCCAGATGACGCGGCCGGGATGGCTATGAGTGAGGCGGGAGAAGAAGTTCGACCAGGCGAGCGAGCCTGCATAGGCGTTCATCACATTGATCTTCAACTGCGATACGACCACGAAGGCAGCCATCAGCAGCAGGGCGGCGTTGTGCCAGGGGATCATGTATCCAAAGGCGGTCAGATACATCTGGGCGGGATCGGCGGCACGATCAACCGGCACGCCGGACGCGAACGTCAGCACGACGAGGAAGGAGCCGGCTAGCAGCTTCGGCGCCCCGATGATCACCCAGCCTGGGCCGGCGAGGAAGACCGCGAGGCGGTGGCGCCATTTCGTCTGCTTCTCCGGGGGTAGAAAGCGCAGAAAGTCGGCCTGTTCGCCGATCTGCGACATCAGCGCCAATATGACGGCTGAGGCGGCGCCGAATTCGACGAGATCGAAAGGTGCGACCGTGCCCGGCGGCCCCGAAGCATGGCGAATGCCGGCAAAGGCGCGCCACAGATCGAATTTCTCCCAGTCCATCACGGCGATGAAGAGGAAGGGCAGGACATTGAGGACGATCCAGAAAGGCTGGGTCAGCAACTGGAATCGGCTGATCAGCCGGACGCCGTGCGTCACCAGCGGAATGACCATGACGGCGCTGATGATGTAGCCGATCCACAGAGGGATGCCGAGCGTCAGCTCCAGCGCGCCGGACATGATCGAGGCTTCGATCGCAAACAGCATGAAGGTGAAACTGGCATAGATCAGGGACGTGACCGTGGAGCCGATATAGCCGAAGCTCGCACCGCGGGTCAGCAGGTCGATATCGACGCCGTGGCGGATCGCGTAGCGGCTGATCGGCAGGCCGATGGCGAGCATGGCGATCGAGGCGACGATGATGGCGTAGAAGGCGTTGGTCGTGCCGTAGGAGAGCGTGATGGCGCCACCGATCGCTTCCAGCGCCAGGAAGGAGATGGCACCGATTGCCGTCTGCGAGATGCGCTGCGAGGAGAACTGCCGGGCGCTCTTGGCGGTGAACCGCAGCGCATAGTCCTCCAGCGTCTGGTTCGCCACCCAGCGATTGTATTCGCGCCTGACCGGAATGATGCGTTGCCGCGCTGCCATGCGTTAGTGCCAGCCCCTTTGTTCCCCTTGTCATGCGTTCGTAACATGGAACCACGCGAGGCTTAAGAGTGCGGCGCAGCACAGAACTGCACATTTCGCCCCGTCACCTACGTCATATCACGTATACGCTTTCGCAGTGCAGCACCGGATAGTCCTTTAAGCAACAGTTAACTTCCGTTTTCGGCCTGTTGTCTAACAAGAAGAGGGGATCAACCAGATGAATCTCAAGTCCTATATCACGGGCGCCGCACTCGGCGCCGTCATGTCGGCCACGGCCGCATTCCACGGAGCCGTTGCGGCTGACGACACCATCAAGGTCGGCGTTCTGCACTCGCTGTCCGGCACGATGGCGATCTCCGAAACGACGCTGAAAGACGCCATGCTGATGCTCATCGACGAGCAGAACAAGAAGGGCGGCCTTCTCGGCAAGAAGCTCGAAGCTGTCGTCGTCGACCCGGCCTCCGACTGGCCGCTGTTTGCCGAAAAGGCACGCGAGCTGATCGAAAAGGACAAGGTCGCCGCCGTCTTCGGTTGCTGGACGTCCTCGTCGCGCAAGTCGGTCCTGCCGGTCTTCGAAGAGCTCAACTCGATCCTCTTCTACCCGGTTCAGTATGAAGGCGAAGAGTCCTCGCGCAACATCTTCTACACGGGTGCCGCTCCGAACCAGCAGGCGATTCCGGCCGTCGACTACCTGATGGAAAAGGAAGGCGTTAAGCGCTTCGTTCTCGAAGGCACCGACTACGTCTATCCGCGCACCACCAACAAGATCCTGGAAGCCTATCTCGTCTCGAAGGGCATTCCGAAGGAAGACATCATCATCAACTACACGCCGTTCGGCTTCTCCGACTGGCAGACGGAAGTGAAGAAGATCAAGGAATTCGGCGCGGCCGGCAAGAAGACGGCGGTGGTCTCGACCATCAACGGTGACGCCAACGTTCCGTTCTACAAGGAACTCGGCAACCAGGGCGTCAAGGCAACCGACATTCCCGTCGTCGCCTTCTCGGTCGGTGAAGAAGAGCTTGCCGGTCTCGACACCAAGCCGCTCGTCGGTCACCTCGCTGCCTGGAACTACTTCGAGTCGGTCGAAAGCCCGGCGAACAAGAAGTTCATCAAGCAGTGGCACGAGTTCACCAAGAACGACAAGCGCGTGACCAACGACCCGATGGAAGCTGCCTATATCGGCTTCAACGCATGGGTTAAGGCTGTTCAGGCTGCCGGCACGACCGACACGGACAAGGTTCTCGACACGATCATCGGCACCACGGTTCCGAACCTGTCGGGCGGCTATGCGACCGTCATGCCGAACCACCACATCACCAAGCCGGTTCTGATCGGTGAAATCCAGGCGAACGGCCAGTTCGAAATCGTTCAGCAGACCCCGGCGGTCGTTGGCGACGAATGGTCCGACTTCCTGCCGGACTCCAAGGACCTGATCTCCGATTGGCGCAAGCCCATGAACTGCGGCAACTTCAACGTTGCCTCGGGCAAGTGCGGCGGCAAGGGCTCCTGAGTGCGAACCACCCCGTCACTCTGACGCCTGAAGACTTCCGCCCGGTCTCTCCTGTCCGGGCGGAAGGTCCATCTCCGGAGCGCAGCCTTGATGCTTCGGACGGCGGCGGTTCCATGGTGGATCGATGCCGATTTAAGGGCTTATTTTTCCCGATTGCGCCGGAAGGCCAACGATAACCGAGGCAAGAGAGCCGATGTATCGCGCCATCAAGATTTTGCTTTTGACCCTATGCCTGGCCATGCCGGCTTTTGCGACCGCGCTCAAGGCACAGCAAGACATTCACCCCCTTATCGATGCGCTTGGCGTCGGCGATTTCCCTGAGCGCGAAGCCGCGATCAAGGCACTGGTCGCCTCCAAGGACCCGCGTGTCGGCGAGATCCTGCAGTTGCTGAGCGATGGTCAGCTTTACGTGAATTCCGAGACCGGCGGTCCTGTGCTGGTGCAGGGCGGCACCGAGGATGAGCCGACCTATGCCGACCCGATATCAGGCGCGGTCGTTTCCGACGTCGATCCGGACTATATGTCCAAGGTCAAGATCAACAACTCGCTGCGTACGGTGATTGCCACCGCCACCAGCCAGCTGACGCTCCTGAGCGCGGATCGGGGCGCGCGGCTTGCGGCAGCCCAAGGACTGCTCAAGGACGCCGATCCGGCAAATCTTGACCTCCTCACGTCGGCGCTGGCTGAAGAAAACGACGCCGAGGTCAAAAATGCGATGGAAGCGGCGCGCGCTGTCATGGTGCTGAAGAGCGATGTCAGCGCCGAAGAGAAGAAGGCCGCGATCGATACGGTCGCTGCGCGCGGCGGGCGCGATGCGCTGACCATCCTGAATTCCGCGATGGCGACCGCGCCTGAGGAACTGAAGGGTGCTATCCAGACCCATGTCAACGCGATCAACCGCAGCCTGGCGCTTTGGGATGTCGGGCAGAACATCTGGTACGGGCTGTCGCTTGGCTCGGTGCTGCTGCTGGCCGCGATCGGCCTTGCCATTACCTTCGGCGTCATGGGCGTCATCAACATGGCGCATGGCGAAATGGTGATGATCGGCGCTTACACGACGTACGTCGTGCAGGAGTACATCAGCTCCGCATTTCCCGAACTCGGAAACTATTCGCTGGCCTTCTCCGTGCCGGTGGCTTTCGTCTTCACCGGCTTTGTCGGTCTTGTCATCGAGCGGGTCGTCATCCGTTATCTCTATGGCCGGCCGCTCGAAACGCTGCTCGCCACCTGGGGCGCGTCGCTGATCCTGCAGCAGGCGGTTCGCACGATCTTCGGCCCGACGAATCGCGAGGTGCGCAATCCAAGCTGGATGTCCGGCGCATTTGAACTGGGCGGGCTCTCGATCACCTGGAACCGCCTCTGGATCATCGTTTTCTCGATGGCTGTGTTCTTCGCGCTGCTCGTTCTCCTGAAGCGCTCGGCCTTCGGCCTGCAGATGCGCGCGGTTACGCAGAACCGCCGCATGGCCTCGTCGATGGGCATCCGCACCGGCTGGGTCGATGCATTCACCTTCGCGCTCGGCTCCGGCATTGCCGGCATAGCGGGCGTCGCGCTCAGCCAGATCGACAACGTGTCGCCTAACCTCGGGCAGAGCTACATCATCGACAGCTTCATGGTCGTGGTCTTCGGTGGCGTGGGCAATCTCTGGGGCACGCTCGTCGGTGCGCTGTCGCTCGGTGTCCTCAACAAGTTCCTCGAGCCCTTCGCCGGCGCCGTGCTCGGCAAGATCCTGGTGCTCGTCCTCATCATTCTGTTCATCCAGAAGCGTCCGCGTGGGCTCTTCGCACTCAAAGGAAGGGCGGTGGAAGCATGATTACGGCCTTCCTGCTTCGGTCTCTCGACCATAAGATCGTCGCTGCGATCGTCATTCTGCTTGCAGTCGCCGTGCTGGTGCCGGTTCTCAACCTGATGACCGCGCCGACCAATCCGCTGCATATCCCGACCTATATCATGGCGCTATTCGGCAAGTATCTCACCTACGCCCTGCTGGCGCTGGCGCTCGACCTTGTCTGGGGCTTCTGCGGCATTCTCTCACTTGGCCACGGCGCCTTTTTCGCGCTCGGCGGCTATGCGATGGGCATGTATCTGATGCGACAGATCGGCTCGCGCGGCGTCTATGGAGACCCGATCCTTCCGGATTTCATGGTGTTCCTGAACTGGAAGGAACTGCCGTGGTTCTGGTACGGCTTTGACAAGTTCTGGTTCGCGGCGCTGATGGTTCTGCTGGTGCCGGGACTGCTGGCCTTCGTGTTCGGCTGGTTCGCCTTCCGCTCACGCGTCAACGGCGTCTACCTGTCGATCATCACGCAGGCGATGACCTACGCGCTGCTGCTAGCCTTCTTCAGAAACGACATGGGCTTCGGCGGCAACAACGGCATGACCGACTTCAAGGAAATTCTCGGCTTCAACGTTCAGGCTGATGGCACGCGTGCTGCGCTGTTTGCAGCGACCGCCATCTTCCTTGCACTGTCGCTCATGATTGCCTCGGCCATCGTCCGCTCGAAGTTCGGCAAGGTGCTGGTCGGCGTGCGTGATGCGGAAAGCCGCACGCGCTTCCTCGGCTACCGCGTCGAGCACTTCAAGCTCTTCACCTTTGTCGTCTCCGCGATGATGGCGGGCATTGCCGGTGCGCTTTACGTGCCGCAGGTCGGCATCATCAACCCCGGCGAATTCGCGCCGGCCAACTCGATCGAAGTGGTCATCTGGACGGCAGTCGGCGGACGCTCGACGCTGATCGGGCCGATCATCGGCGCCATTCTGGTCAACGGCGGCAAGACGATCTTCACGGGCCTTTTCCCCGAGTTCTGGCTGTTCGCGCTTGGCGGTCTCTTCGTGCTCGTCACGCTGTTCCTGCCAAAGGGGATCGTCGGGACCATCGGCCAGTACTTCACGCGCCGCAAGCCGAAGACGGAGGCGATCCCGCCCGCGCTTCAGGAAGAGGGTGTCGATGCAAAAATCCAGCCGGCGGAGTAAGCGATCATGATCCCTGACGTCAAACCAAACAGCGTTCTCTATCTCAACAACGTCTCGGTTTCCTTCGACGGCTTCAAGGCACTGAACTCGCTCTCGATCGTCATCGAGCCCGGCGAACTTCGGGCCATCATCGGCCCGAATGGTGCCGGCAAGACAACGATGATGGACATCATCACCGGCAAGACGCGACCGGATGAAGGCGAGGTGTTCTTCAACGGGCAGACCGATCTCACCAAACTCGACGAGGCAGACATCGCGCAGCTCGGGATTGGTCGCAAGTTCCAGAAACCGACGGTCTTCGAAAGTCACACGGTGTGGGACAACCTCGAACTCGCCTTGAACCGCAAGCGCGATGTCTTCTCGACGCTGTTCTACCGGCTCTCCGCGGAAGACAGGGCGCGCATCGAGGAGATCCTTGAGACCGTGCGGCTGACGCATCGGCGCGACGAACTCGCCGCCAACCTCTCGCACGGCCAGAAGCAGTGGCTGGAGATCGGCATGCTTCTGGCGCAGGAACCGAAGCTTTTGTTGATCGATGAGCCGGTCGCCGGCATGACGGACGCCGAAACCGCGGAAACGGCGATCCTCCTCAAGGAGATCGCCAAGACCCGCTCGGTCGTCGTCGTGGAGCATGACATGGGCTTCATCCGCGATCTCGGCGTCAAGGTGACCTGCCTTGCCGAAGGTTCGGTGCTGGCCGAAGGATCGATCGATTTTGTGAGCTCCGATCCGAAGGTGATCGAGAATTATCTGGGGCGCTGAGATGCTGACAGTCGAAAATGCAAACCTTCACTATGGCGCCGCTCAGGCGCTGCGCGGCATTTCCATCAAGGCGGAAATGGGCAAGATCACTTGCGTGCTGGGGCGTAACGGCGTGGGCAAGAGTTCTCTTCTCCGCGCCGTTACCGGCCAGCATCCGCTGTCGGCGGGAACGGTGACGTTCAACGACACCAGGCTCAACGGCCTGCCGCCCTATGCGCGCGCCAAGCAGGGCATCGGCTATGTGCCGCAGGGGCGTGAGATCTTTCCGTTGCTGACGGTAAAAGAAAATCTCGAGACCGGCTTTGCGCCGCTTTCACGGGGCAGCAAGAATATTCCCGACGATATCTTCAGCCTGTTTCCTGTGCTGCAGACCATGCTTGGACGTCGCGGCGGCGACCTTTCCGGCGGACAGCAGCAGCAGCTGGCGATCGGCCGGGCGATGGTAACGCGGCCGAAGATCCTCGTGCTCGACGAGCCGACCGAGGGCATCCAGCCGTCGATCATCAAGGATATCGGCCGGGCAATCCGGTATCTGCGCGACAGTGCCGGGATGGCGATCCTGCTGGTGGAACAGTATCTCGATTTCTGCCGCGAACTTGCCGACTACGTCTACATCATGGATCGCGGCGAGATCGTTCACGAGGGGCTTGCGGAAACGCTCGATACGCCGGAAGCGCGTCGTCATTTGACTGTATGATCCAGTGGTAATCTGTTGGGCAGATGCTGTTTTCCTCGGCAGTTTCTGAGGGATCTCGTTGCCGCCGGTCCGATCGTGGTGAGTGTGTCGGAGCGGCACGGGAATTGCTTGCTTTCTGCAAGTTAGTGACTTCAATGAAAACGGCCGGGGTCAACCGGCGGTCCATTGGGAAGGGACGGAATGACGAACGCGGGGGCAGCTACGAGACCGCAGAGAGCCGAGGGGCGCGGGCATCTGGCTGCGAGGATGCTCGACGGGCGTACGCGCCTGCAGGAACTCTACCAGGAAGGAGCGGGCAAGATCCGGCTTCCGGATACGTTCGATTCCTCCATGGAAGCCGTCATCATCAATACCGCGGGCGGCCTCACCGGCGGCGACCGAATGAACTGGAGCGTTGCGGCTGGTCCCGGCGCCCGCATCGACGTCACCACGCAGGCCTGCGAGAAGATCTACAAGGCATCGGCAGGAACGGCTGAGGTCAACACCAGCATTACCGTGGGCGCAAACGCCCGGGTGGACTGGTTGCCGCAGGAAACCATCCTGTTCGATCGTTCATCGCTGTTTCGAAAGCTCGACGTTGATCTCGATGATGATGCCGAATTCCTGGCCGTCGAGGCCATCCTGCTTGGCCGGAAGGCGATGGGGGAGGCGGTGGAGAGCGGCCTCTTTCGCGACCGCTGGCGTATTCGCAAGGCAGGCCGGCTCTGCCACGCCGAGGACCTGGCGCTGCAGGGAAATGTTGCAATGTTCGCCGGTGCCGATGCCGTGCTGTCAGGCAAGGTCGCGTTTGCAACGCTGCTGTATGTCGGGCCGCGCGCCGAAGCCTACCTCGGTGCAGTGCGCCCGCTGCTTGAGGGCCATATGGGCGGCGCCAGCAGCTGGGCCGGCAAGCTTGTCGTGCGCCTTTCAGCGCCCGATGGTTTTGCCTTGAGAAAAATTCTCATCCCGATCATTTCGGCCTTGCGCGATGGAGCGCCGGTGCCGAAAGTCTGGAATCTCTAGTTGAAGCAGATGGATGCATGATGAACCTCACACCGAGAGAAAAAGACAAGCTGTTGATTTCGATGGCGGCGATGGTCGCGCGGCGGCGGCTGGAACGGGGCGTCAAGCTCAACCATCCCGAAGCGATCGCGTTGATCACCGATTTCGTCGTCGAAGGCGCGCGTGACGGGCGTCCGGTCGCCGAACTGATGGAGGCGGGGGCTCATGTCGTCGGCCGTGACCAAGTGATGGAAGGCATCGCGGAGATGATCCATGACGTCCAGGTCGAGGCAACCTTTCCTGATGGCACCAAGCTCGTCACCGTCCACGAACCGATCCGCTGAGGTTCCCATGCTGGAGCTGCGCCCCAATTGCGAATGCTGCGACAAGGATCTTCCGCCCGACAGTTCTGAGGCAATGATCTGCACATTCGAATGCACGTTCTGCGCCGATTGCGTTGCCGATGTTCTCGGCGGCATCTGCCCGAATTGCGGCGGCGAACTTGTGCGCCGCCCGGCGCGCCCCGCTGCCAAGCTTGCCAAGTACCCGGCGTCGACAAAGCGCGTTCTGAAAGCCGAGGGCTGCGGGCCCATCAAGGCTGCGTGAGGAGAAGATCATGATCCCAGGAGAAATCATTGCCGCAAGCGGCGACATCGAGCTGAACGTCGGCGCGCCGACAGTGACGCTTGAGGTCTCGAACACCGGCGATCGCCCCGTGCAGGTCGGCAGCCACTATCATTTCGCGGAAACGAATGCCGGTCTCTCTTTCGATCGGGAGAAGGCACACGGCATGCGGCTCGATATCCCGGCCGGCACGGCCGTACGTTTCGAGCCCGGTCAGACGCGCTCGGTGACGCTCATCCCTCTCTCCGGCAAGCGCGAAGTCTACGGTTTCCGCCAGCTGGTCATGGGCAAGCTCTAGAGTGGGCCGGGAGCAGATGATGCGTGCGAGCCTGCACCTTCTGGCCGCCGGTGCTGCGACGGTCTTTGCCTTCGGCGCCAACGCCGAGGATCTTGATTGCAAAAATCCGGTCACGCAAGCTGACATGACGGCTTGTGAACAGGCGCGCCAGCAGACCGCCGACAAGGCACTGAACGCACAATACAAGATCACGCGCGCGGCTCTCGCAGCACTCGACAAGGATCTCGATGCGGATATGCGGGGTGCCGAAGAGGCACTGGTGAAGGCGCAGCGCGCATGGGTGAATTTCCGTGATGCGGAGTGTGAGGCGGCAGGCTTTCAGGCGCGTGGCGGCACGATGGAGCCGATGCTCGTAGCAGGCTGCATTGCAGAGTTGACGGACGCGCGCACCAAGCAGCTCAAGGAATTCGCAGAGACGATGGGCAACTGACATGGTTGGCAGGATCATGGTCGTCGGCAACGGAGAGATCGGCGCACAGGCGGCGGCCGCAGTGGCGGATGCTGCGTTCGTTATCCGCTTTAACGAATGCCGCTCCTACGAAGCGAGCCCGGGGCGCACCGACGTCGTCGCCGTCTGCAATACCGGGCGGCCGGGCAAGGCAATGCTTGCTTCCGAGGCGTGGCGGGAGCATCCAGCCGTGCGTGAGGCGGCGGCGATCTGGAGCGTGCGCGATCCGCAAAAGTTCGCGGAACTGCGAGCGCCGCTGGCCGTATCGCATCCCGAGCTCGACGATTTCTGCGACGACTACACGAGTCAATTCAATGCGTTCTGTGCTGATGTTGGCAAGATGCATGTGGTCGTTGACAAAGTGATTCATGAAGCGGTGGACGAGGCGCTGGCTGCCTACCACCCGGCGCCCTACGTCGTGCCGAGCAGCGGCATGATCGTGATATCAGAAGTGATGAACAGATTTCCCGAGGCGACCATCGATCTCGCAGGCTTCGGCCACGCGGGATGGGAATGGCATCCTTTTGCTGCCGAGCGGCAGCTTGTCGATAGTTATGTCGCCGCTGGCCGCGTCACGCGGCTGCCGGCAAGCGCATCCCTTTCTTCCTCCCAAGGAGCCTGACATATGCCCTACAAGATTTCCCGCGCCGCCTATGCCGGCATGTTCGGCCCGACCACCGGCGACAAGGTGCGCCTTGCCGATACCGAGCTCTTCATCGAGATCGAGAAGGATTTCACCACATATGGCGAAGAGGTGAAATTTGGCGGCGGCAAGGTCATTCGCGACGGCATGGGCCAGAGCCAGGCGACGCGGGCGCAGGGTGCTGTCGATACCGTCATCACCAATGTCGTCATCATCGACCATACGGGCGTCGTCAAGGCCGATATAGGCCTAAAGAACGGCCGCATCGCGGCGATCGGCAAAGCCGGCAATCCGGACACGCAACCCGGCGTCAACATCATCGTCGGCCCCTCGACCGAGGCGATCGCTGGCGAAGGCAAGATCATCACTGCCGGCGGTATGGATGCGCATATTCACTACATCTGCCCGCAGCAGATCGAGGAAGCGCTGATGTCGGGCGTAACCTGCATGCTGGGCGGCGGCACCGGCCCGGCGCATGGCACGCTCGCCACGACCTGCACCGGTGCCTGGCACATCGAGCGGATGATCGAGAGCTTCGACGGCTTCCCGATGAACCTTGCGCTTGCCGGCAAGGGAAACGCCTCGCTGCCCGCCGCACTCGAAGAGATGGTGCTTGCGGGCGCATCGTCGCTGAAGCTCCACGAGGACTGGGGCACGACGCCGGCTGCGGTCGACTGCTGCCTTTCGGTCGCCGACGACTATGACATCCAGGTGATGATCCACACCGACACGCTGAATGAAAGCGGCTTTGTCGAGGATACGATCGGCGCCATTAAGGGCCGCACCATCCACGCCTTCCACACGGAAGGAGCGGGCGGTGGCCACGCTCCTGACATTATCAAGATCTGCGGTCAGTCGAACGTCATCCCGTCGTCGACCAACCCGACGCGGCCCTACACGGTCAATACCGTCGCCGAGCATCTCGACATGCTGATGGTCTGCCACCATCTGTCACCGTCTATCCCCGAGGACATCGCATTTGCCGAAAGCCGCATCCGCAAGGAGACGATCGCGGCGGAAGACATCCTGCATGACATCGGCGCCTTCTCGATCATTTCGTCCGACAGCCAGGCCATGGGTCGTGTCGGGGAGGTAGCAATCCGTACTTGGCAGACTGCCGACAAGATGAAGCGTCAGCGCGGCCGCCTGAAGGAAGAGAAGGGCGAGAACGACAACTTCCGCGTCCGCCGCTATATTGCGAAATACACGATCAACCCGGCGATCGCGCAAGGTCTTTCACACGAAATCGGCTCGATCGAAGTCGGCAAGCGCGCCGATCTGGTTCTGTGGAACCCTGCCTTCTTCGGCGTCAAGCCTGAGATGGTATTGCTCGGCGGTTCGATTGCTGCGGCTCCCATGGGAGATCCGAATGCTTCGATCCCGACGCCGCAGCCGATGCATTACCGGCCGATGTTTGCCGCCCACGGCAAGCTGCGAACCAGTTCGTCTGTCACCTTCGTCTCGCAAGCGTCGCTCGATGCGGGTCTGAAGAGCCGTCTCGGCGTCGCTAAAAATCTTGTCGCTGTGAAGAACACCCGCGGCGGCCTTTCCAAGGCGTCGATGATTCACAACAGCCTGACGCCGCACATCGAGGTCGATCCGGAGACCTATGAGGTGCGGGCTGATGGCGAGTTGCTGACCTGCGAGCCGGCCACCGTCCTGCCGATGGCGCAACGCTATTTCTTGTTTTGAGTGTTTGGGGCGGCCGCATGCGAGGTGGCGGCTCCTAAAGCCGCGCGTTAAGACTGAGTCTCCTGTGGGTTGTTTTTTATTTTTGTATGTTCCACCTTGAGGCGTTCCTTCCGTAATAGGACATTCTCCTTGTTGGTGGTTATAAAACACAAGTAAAAACAAATTGTTACGCTTCAAACCTCGCTGGATGATTGATCGCGGAAAGCGTCACGTTTTTGGGCAGCTTTCAACCGCCGCTCAATTCACCAAACTCGTTCGAACTTTAACAGTTCACTTAAGAACTCAGCAGGAGGTGACCTCTAAGCAATGTGCCTAGCGGCGGGCAAGAAGGTCGATTCGCATGAGAATTTCACTCCAGGCGGAGCTTGGCGATTTTCGTGATCGCCGCGCAATTTATGTGTTTGCTCTCAAGATGAGCTTCCTTGCGGTGACGCTCTCGTCGATCGTCATTGTCCTGCTATTGCCGCCGCTCGACTGGGCGGGACTGATGCCTGTTCCGCTCGCTCATGGTGTTGTCTACGGCGTGTTACTGTCGTGGCTTATTGGCGGGGCGGTCTCAAGCGTGCTGTCGCTGATAGCCGGTCACGCGATGCACCAGCTCAGCGTCTCGCGCGCGGAGTTCGAGCAGTTGAGCCGCACCGATGTGCTTTCAGGTCTTCTCAACCGACGTGCCTTTACAGAGGCATTGGAGCAGGTCGATGGAAATGCCTGTCTCGCGATCTTCGACGTCGACCGGTTCAAGGCCATAAACGATCGCTTCGGCCATGCCTGCGGCGATTCCGTCATCGTGGCGGTCTCCGCCATCCTCGCGGCTGCCTTCGGCGGGCACTCCGTCGCGGCGAGGCTGGGCGGTGAAGAGTTCGGCGCGATCGTTGTCGGTGGCTCACAAGAGCAGCGGATCGAGAGAGTGCAGTCGGTCTGCGCCCGCCTGGCCGGGCATCCGGTCGTTGCCGACGATTGCGTGGTCGCACTGACTGTGTCGGCCGGTATTGCGGAGTTCGAGCCCGCACGGAGCAACGAGGCTGTTTATTCGGCGGCCGACAAGGCGCTCTACCTGGCAAAGGCGCTCGGTCGAAATCGCGTGGTGCATGAGAATGACGGGCTGCATCCTGGTTGGCGCAGACGTTTGCCGGAGGAGGCCGTGGCCGCGCACGCAATGAACATGGATTGCGATGAGGCGCGGCTGGCCTGACGAATTCGCGGAATTACACAGCGAATGCCTGCAACGACAAGTTGGAGCCGGCGGATAAGCGCCACGCGGCCTCGTTGATCCCACGCGACGGCGGAAATCATGCTTCGCCGCGTAGTTCTGTGTTACGCTTGTCATTGTCACTCATGCGATCGCTGGTTACTTGGAGAGCTTATGGCAAGGACGCCCCTCAAGCGACGGCTGGCAGCAATCATGGCCACCGACGTAGTCGGCTATTCTCGTCTCATGGAGGCTGACGAGGAGGCGACGCTAGCTTCAGTCAAAGCGATGCAGGAAGAGCTGATAAGGCCGAATGTCGAGCGCGAAGGCGGCAGGGTTTTCAAACTCATGGGCGACGGCACCTTGGCCGTATTTGATTCCGTGAACGGTGCAGTGGAGTGCGCGATTGCAATCCAGGGCGAACTTATGCGCCAGCCGGAAGGGTCGCGCCTAATTCTTCGCATTGGAATCAATCTGGCCGATGTTTTGGTCGATGGTACCGACTTATTCGGCGACGGAGTGAACGTTGCCTCTCGCATTGAAGCAAGCGCATTCCCCGGCGGCATAAGCATCACCGATGGCGTCTATCACCAGATCGCCAAGAGGACTGGGACGGATTTTGTGGATGGCGGCGAAAGGGTTCTAAAGAATATCGATCGACCCGTGCGCGTTTGGCACTGGCAGCCACGTTACAACGGTTTCGTGGAAGAGGAGCGACCGCGCCCTGCTGACGGAGCAATCGCAAAGACCGCAGTTAGAATCACCGCCGCGCCGTCAACGGCCCCGCAGCAGCTGGACTTGGCGGAACTGGTTGTATCCTCCCTTGAAGACCTTCTTACCGAGCAGCGTTGGCTCGATGTCTCGCGTGTTGGATCCGCTTCCGCCGCACTGGATGGACATGCCACTCGCCCGTATGACTACACGGTCAAGATTGGTATTCATGGCGCAGGCCCGTTCCGGGTAAACGCCAAATTCCTGCATACGAACGTCACGCCTGTGATGTGGTCGCGAGCTTTCGATCTTCCGGAAAGTTACCATTTCGATGTCGTTGAACTGGTGGCGGCGGAGATAGGCTCGCTGGTTCAGGACAAGGTGCTGCTTGCAGCATCCGAGATGATCGCCAAGAAACCACAGTCGTCCTGGTCGGCCGACGAAAACTTCCTCTATGGCAGGATGCTTGATAGCAAGCATATGCTTCCCGAGGCAGAGGTTTTCTTCTTGAGGGCAACGGAACTGGATCCGGGGATGATTTATGCCCAGGCCAGCTATGCCATTGCCCGACTTACAGTTTTGCCCAAACAGGCGACTTCGAGCACCTGCGCCGCGCCGACGAGATCGTACGGATCGCCTTGCGTATCGACAACAATGACGCCCTTTCCCACTATGCGGCAGCGCTGGTCCATCTGCTTTCACGCGACTACGACGGGGCCAGATCGCATTATGGCAAGGCGCGCGACCTTGCGCCCAGCGATCTGCAGATTCGCGCCGATCACGCGGAAATGCTCCACTACCTCGGCGACCTGGAACAAGCGGACGCCGAAATCGGTGAATGCTTCAGGTTGGCAAAATATCCCCCGGTGTGGTTCTGGGTGATCAGGGGAATTATCCGACTCCACCAGGGCCGCTTTGGTTCTGCAATTGAGGATTTTGAGAACATTCCATGGAGGTCGTGGCGAACGCTTATCTTGCTTGCTGCGGCCTATGCCCTGCACGGTGACGAAGTTCGACGTCGGCAGTACCAGACTGAGGCCTTGAGCCTTCAGCCCGCACTCGGACCTGAGCTTGTGCGAAACACTTTTCCCTATCGCGACCAGGACGCGCTTTCAAAACTTCTCTGTGCCTTTGTAGGAACTGCATAGGAATTCCGGGCGCAAACATCTGCTGCATATGCCTTTCCGGCAGGTTCCTTCTTGCATCGCATCAGGCTATTTTGCATGGTCGCAGTCTCAAGCGAATTGGACACGTCATGCAACGCGTTACTTCCTACCTGCCTGCGGGCACGCCTTCCTCGAACCCCATCGGAAAAGTGGTTTTGCCGCACGACCTGAGGCATTTGCGGCGAAAGCTGCTTCACCTCGACAACGGCGAGATGGTCATGCTCGACCTCAAGGAGCCGGTGCTTTTTGCCAGTGGTGATATGTTGGTTCTCGAGGATGGCGAGCTCATCGAAATTGTAGCCGCAGACGAGAAGCTCTTCGAGGTGAGGGGCAGGGATCGCGTGCACCTGATCGAGCTCGCGTGGCATCTCGGCAATCGGCATCTCGGCGCCCAGATCGAGGAAGACCGCATCCTTATCCTTCGTGATCATGTGATCCGCTCCATGCTCGAAGGGCTCGGTGCGACGATCCGCGAAGTTGCAGAGCCGTTCCAGCCGGCACGCGGTGCGTATCATTCACATGGCCATGCGCACGGTCATGACCAAGCGCATCATCATCACTCGCACGACTGATCCGATATGACTGATGATGCCGACCTGCAGGCGTTGTTGAGGATGATGACCTGGCTGTCGCCAGCTTTCCCCGTCGGGTCCTTCGCCTATTCAGGCGGTCTGGAGCGCGCCGTTCATGATCGGCTGGTCCCCGATGCTCATTCGCTTACTGCGTGGGCGTCGAACCTGATGGAGCGTGGGCCTGTATGGAACGACGTGGTTCTCCTTGCCGAGAGCCACCGCTGTCACCGACAGTCGGAGCGGCTCGGCGAACTGGCGGAGCTCGCCGAAGCGCTTGCCGGCTCGCGCGAGCGTCATCAGGAGACGATGCTGCTCGGCGATGCGTTCCTGTCCGCCGCCGGTGCGTGGCCAGACGAGGTTTTCGATCGATTGCCGCGACATGTGGCCTACCCGGTGGCGATCGGTGCCGTGGCGGGTGCCCATGGGGTGGCGTTGGAGAAGGCGATTGCGGCATTCCTGCATGCCTATCTCTCGCAGGCAGTTTCCGCAGGTATCCGTCTCGGCGTGGCCGGGCAGAAGGATGGCGTTGCCATTCTGTCGCGGCTTGAAGGCGACATAACCTCGGTTGTGAAACGGGCGGCAGCTTCAACACTCGACGATCTCGGATCGGCGACCATCCAGGCCGACATCATGTCGCTGCGCCATGAAACGCAGTCGACCAGGCTCTTTCGATCGTGACTTGTCCGCAGACGCGCGGCCAGCCGTCGCGACCTGCGTCATTTGCCGGTGGTCGCCCTTCAGGCGGCACGCTATCATCGGCCGTTATTGGAGTTCAGAATATGAAATCAGGAAACGGACCCTTGCGCGTGGGCATCGGTGGGCCGGTCGGCTCCGGCAAGACGGCGCTGACCGAGAAGCTCTGCAAGGCCATGCGCGACGACTATTCGGTGGCTGTCGTCACGAACGACATCTACACGACCGAGGATGCCGAGGCGCTCATGCGCATGCAAGCTTTGCCATCGGATCGGATCGTTGGCGTGGAGACCGGCGGTTGCCCGCACACGGCGATCCGTGAGGACGCGACGATCAATCTGCAGGCCATCGCGGGCCTGAATGAGCGGATTCCCGATCTCGATGTAGTTTTCATCGAGTCGGGCGGTGACAATCTGGCCGCCACCTTCTCCCCTGATCTGGCTGATATCACGATCTACGTCATCTCGGTTTGCCAGGGCGAAGAAATCCCGCGCAAGGGGGGCCCAGGCATTACCAAATCGGACCTTCTCGTCATCAACAAGAAGGATCTGGCTCCCTATGTCGGCGCGGACCTCGAGGTCATGGACCGCGACGCGACGCGGATGCGCCAGGCACGCCCCTTCGTATTCTCCGACATGAAGCGTGGCGACGGCGTTAGCTCCATCGTCAGCTTCCTGAAGGAACATGGCGGCCTGTAGTCAAACCTGCCTCAGCGCGTTGACATCCTCGATCGCGATGGCGCGGCCGCTGACGCGTACGCCTGATGTGCGCAAGGCGGAGAAGGCACGTGACAGCGCTTCCGGCGCAAGGCCGAGCTTTCGTGCCAGCAGGCGCTTTTGGAACGGCAGGCGCAGGGAAGCCCGCGCACCCTCACTCGTACAATGCGTCAGCAGATAGTGGGCGACGCGCTGCTGGCTGGTCTGCATGCGATCGCGCGCCAGACACTCCATGGTCGACAGCAAATGCCGCGAGAGGCTGCGCGCGATCGCGCTGCCAATCCGCGGGTGTTGAGCGAGCAACGCCTTGACCTCAGCGAGATCAAAGCGGGCGAGGATGACGTGCTCCATCGCCTGTGCGCTATAATTGTATGCGTCGCCGGCAAGCACCAGGCATTCACCGAAGCTGTCGCCCGGCTCGCAGATGCTGACATCCGCTTCGCGTTCCTCAGAGCCGCGATAGAGCCTGACGTAGCCACTTAGCACGCAATAGAAGTAGTGCGCCTTCTCGTGTTCACGGAAGAGAACATCCTGTGGACCGTAGCGCACCGCCACCGCGCAGGACAGCAGAGCGTCTCGCTCGTGTCGGTCAAGATTGGAGGTGATCAACGCACCGCCAAGCATCGCCTGCTGCGCGCTGCTCAGTTTAAAAGCTCCGGACATCTGTTTCTCCCTGTGGCGCGGCGGGTGCCGTTCCCTACCTGATATTTGGAAGGATAACCGGGAGATGCGGTTCAGAACTTGAGCTTGATCAAATGTCAGCTAATAAAAAAGCCGGGGTGTTGCCCCGGCTCTTGGCTCGAGCGGCTACTCTGCCGCGAACGGCGGCAGGCGTACGACATTGCCAGATTTGCCGCGCTTGCTTTCCGGGGTCTCGATTGCCGTTACCCGGCCCTCGAGCGCACCCAGCGCTTGTGTGAGTTCTTCGCGGGACATGGCCAGATCTTCCTTGTCCTTCTTGCCCACGAGACGACCGAACATCCAGGCAAGCAAGCGGGACAGATCGTCCATGATCAGGAAGAACGAAGGCACGACGACCAGCGAAAGCACGGTCGACACGATAATGCCGCCGATCACCGCAATCGCCATCGGCGCACGGAACGAACCGCCTTCGCCGACGCCGAGCGCTGATGGCAGCATACCTGCTGACATGGCGATAGACGTCATGATGATCGGCCGGGCGCGCTTGCGACCTGCTTCGACCATGGCTTCGACACGCTCCATGCCGCGATGACGCATCTCGATGGCGAAGTCGACGAGCAGGATCGCGTTCTTCGTCACGATGCCCATCAGCATCAGGATGCCGATCATCACGGGCATCGAGAGCGGATTCTGGGTGACCAGCAGCCCGACTGCCACGCCGCCGATCGCAAGCGGCAGCGAGAACAGGATGGTGAAGGGCTGGATCACGTCCTTGAAGAGGAGGATCAGCACCGTCAGCACCAGCATCAGGCCCATCAACATGGCGTTGACGAAGCTCTGCTGCATTTCGGTCTGCACCTTCGTGTCGCCACTTTCGGCAAGCTGTACCGTCGGCGGAATGTTGGCTTCCTTGACGATCTGGCGGAACCGTGCCGAGGCAGTGTCGAGTGCCACGCCCTGCGGCAGGTCCGAGCCGATCGATACGACGCGGTAGCGGTTGTTGCGCTTGATCGAGCTGACGCCTTCCGAATAGTCGATATCGGCGACAGTGGAGAGCGGTACGGTGCTGCCGCTTGCCGTCTGGATCTTCATTGCCCGCAAGGCGGCAAGATCGCGACGCATGTCGAGCGAGGCCTGCACGCGGATCGGGATCTGGCGATCGTCCAGGTTGATCTTGGCGAGCGCCGCATCAATATCGCCGATGGTGGCAACGCGGATGGTTTCGGAGATCTGCTGCGGCGTGATGCCGAGGCGAGCCGCCTGATCCTTGCGCGGACGGATCTGGAGTTCCGGACGGGGCAGGGCGCCTTCGGCGCTGACGTTCGCCAGCAGCGGATCGGCTCGCAGTTTGGCTTCCAGGATACCGACAGCATCGTTCAGATCCTTCTCGTTCTTGGAGAGGAAGTTGAACGACAGGTCACGTTCGCCGCGATCGTTGAGCTTCAGGATGCGAACGTCTGGGATATCATGGAGTTTGGCAAAGACCTCCTTTTCTATATCCCACTGCGGACGAACGCGTCCCTTTGGTTCCACCTTGGGCAGATAGGATCCAATGACCGGGACCTTAACGAGCATGTCGTCCAGCTTCTTTAAAAGCCTCTGGTCAAGCTTGTGGAGCGTGAGCGTTACCGTCGCACGGCGCAGTTCGAGGTCGCCCTTCGGAGACGCGCCACCAAGCACGAAGACGCTTTCGACGCCGTCGATATCCTTCACGTCCTTGTAGATCGCGTTCGTGGTCGCTTCCGTGTCGTCGAGCGTCGCATTCGGCGGTAGCTCGACGGACAGGACGATGCGCGATGCGTCCTCCGGCGGCAGGAAGCTGCCGGGCACCTGCGCAAGCAACATCACGGAGCCGACAAGGAAGGCGATCGCCGCAATCAGTGTCGCATAGCGGGTCCACCACCGGCGGGTCGTAGCGCGCACGAGGCGCGTATATCCGCGGAAGAAGAGGCCGTCGTTGTCGTGATGGTCTTCGATGCCGTCTTCCGCGCGCATCAGATATGCGGCCATCATCGGCGTGATGAGGCGCGCCACCATGAGCGAGAAGAAGACCGAGAAGGCAACTGTCAGGCCGAACTGAATGAAGTACTGACCGGGGATGCCAGGCATGAACGACACCGGCACGAACACAGCGATGATCGTGAAGGTCGTCGCGATAACCGCGAGGCCGATTTCGTCTGCCGCCTCGATCGCCGCGCGGTAGGGCGTCTTGCCCATCTTGATATGTCGGGCGATGTTCTCGATCTCGACGATCGCGTCATCGACGAGAATACCGGTCGCGAGCGTCAGGGCGAGGAAGCTGACAAGGTTCAGCGAGAAACCCATCAGGTCCATGATCCAGAAAGTCGGGATCGCCGACAACGGCAGCGCGATGGCCGAGATAAGCGTTGCACGCCAGTTCCGGAGGAAGAGGAAGACAACGATGATCGCAAGCAGCGCGCCCTCGATCAGCGTATCGATGGCCGCTTCATAGTTGCCATAGGTGAAATAAACGGAGTCGCTGATCAGCTCGATGCCGACGTTCGGGTTTTCCGCACGCACCTTGTCGAGGCTCTTTGCCACGGTTTCGGCGACGCTGACCTCACTGGCGCCCTTCGAGCGGAAGACGCCGAAGGTCACGACAGGGGTATCATCGAAGCGCGAGAAGGATTTCGGCTCCTGATAGGTGTCCTTGATGACGCCGAGATCGGAAACCTTGACGAAGCGGCCGTTCGGCAATGCGATCGTGGTGTTGGCAAGTTCGGCGACGTTGCGGGCGTCGCCGAGCACACGGATCGCCTGTTCGCTGCCTGCCACCTGGCCACGGCCGGAGCCGAGGTCGACGTTGGTGCCGCGCAGTTGTTGGTTCACGCTTGCCGCGGTAATGCCGTGGGCGTTCAGCTTGTCGGGATTGAGCTCGATACGCACTTCGCGGTCTGCACCGCCGTAACGGTCGACACGGCCGATGCCGGCCTGCCCCTGCAAGGCGCGCTTGACCGTATCATCGACGAACCAGGAGAGCTCTTCGAGCGTCATGTCGGGGGAGGAGACGGCAAAGGTCTGGATCGCCTGACCCTCGACGTCGATCTTCGAGACGATCGGTTCTTCGACGTTGGCAGGCAGGTCGCTGCGGATGCGGTCGATCGCGTCCTTGGTGTCCTGAACGGCCTGCTCGGTCGGCACTTCCATGCGGAACATGACGACCGTCTGCGACTGGCCGTCCGTCACCGTCGATTGGATTTCATCGATGCCGTTGATACTGGCGACGGCATCCTCGATCTCCTTCGTCACCTGCATCTCGAGCTCGGCCGGCGAAGCGCCGCTCTGCGTTACGACGATGGAGACGAGCGGAACGTCAATGTTCGGAAACCGCGTGATCGGCAGCCTATTGAAGGACTGGATGCCGACGAAAAGCAGAAGTGCGAACGCCAGAAGCGAGGCGACGGGATTTCGGATAGACCAGGCTGAAAAGTTCATCGGCCGTCTCTCAGTTGGAAACCGGTGGCTGTTCACGAACCGGCGTGATGCGGTCGCCGTCACGGACATAGGCGCCCGCTTTGGCTACGACCTCATCGCCAGCTTTCAATCCATTGACGATCTCGACATAGGCTCCGTCCTGAATGCCGGTTTCGACCTTGGCAAACTTGACGACGTTATTCTCGACCTTACGGGCCGAGGATCCTTCATTGCCCGACAGCACGGCCGAGACGGGGAGCGCTACGTTTTCCGTTGTGCGCACGACGATGTCGGCGCTGCCGTACATGCCCGAACGCGCCTTGCTGGAATCGTCGATCAAAATGTGGACCAAACCGAGGCGCGTGAGCGGATCGACTGTCGGCGAGACCAGACGCACGGAGCCGCTAATCTTTTCGCGACTACCAGAGAGCAAGATGGTGGCCTTCTGGCCGGGTTGAACCTTCACAATCTCGCTCTCACCCACTTCCGCCACAAGCTCGATCTCGTCATCGCGAATGACCGTGAAAAGCGGATCGCCGGTGGCGAGCGCAATTGCTCCGATCCTGGCGTTCTTGGCTGCGACAGTACCGGCGACCGGCGTCTTGACGTCGGTGCGTGCGAGCTTCAGATCAGCGTCCGCGATCTGGCTCTCCGTGACCTTGATCTCCGCGACGGCTACCTGGATTGCCTGCTTTGCCGAGTCGACACGGGCGTTGGCGGAAGCTGCAGCAGCATCCGCCTGTTCGACCGTTGCTGTCGAGACAGTGCCCTTCTTGCCCATTTCCTGGGCGCGGACCTGCTGCTGTCGTGCCTGCTCCGCATTTGCCTCTGCTTCAATCAGTTGTGCGCGAAGCTGGGCAAGGCTCGCCTCGTTCTTGGCCTTCGTGGCCTGCATCTGGCTCTTCTGCAGGATGATTGCGTCGTCGTTCAGGGTCGCCAGCGTGCTATCGGCCTGGACCCTGTCGCCGATATCCGCGTTGAGCGCACGGATCGACAAGCCTTCGACCTGCGGCTGGATATAGACTTCCTCGACTGGCTTAACCGTACCGGTCGCAACAACACGATCGACGAGCGTGCGGGTGGAGGCTTTCGTCACGACGATGGCCGGCAGGTTTTGTTGCGGCTTTGCGACCGGCTGTTCCTGCGCAAATGTCGTTGAAGCTACAACCGCCGCGATCAGCAGAGTTGAGGCGCGAAGTATCTTAACAGGCGTACGTGCCATGCGTCGTCATCCAGTTTTTGCTCGGCCTAGCTTGCGCGTTGTCATCAGCGCGCCCATGACCGGTTCCCGTATTGGTATTCTCAGAAGTATTTTCGTTCATTTGCCGACTCTTACTTAAGAAGTCCCTCATCCGGCAAACTCGGCTTGTACGTGGTAGCTATTTGCCCATCGCGCAAGTCCGGCAGAAAATAATTCCTCGTTCGAACACAATAATTACCAATGTGATGCAGATCAATCACTGTGCGGTTATGCAAGCATTCCGTTAGTTGATTCTGCGTCGTTGTTATGACGTGCGAGCACCGCTCGATGCGACATCGATCGCGAAATTTCTTCGATAAAAACAGCAAAAAAATGAAAAAACGCGCGGAGGGTCCGCGCGTTTCGTGTCTTGTCGTTACCGAATTACTTGGAAGCAGCGTCCGTTACGTCGTGCGTCCACGCTCCGGTCGGTTCCTTGTTGATGATCTTTTGGTCAAGGAGTGCCTTGGCCGTGCGATCATAGAGGGTCGTGTCGAGCTTGCCGGTGCCATCGCCGATCAACTTGGCAACTTCGCCCATCATACGCTTCTGGTGGTTTTCGTCCTGGCCGCCGGCGTCAACGACGATTCCGGCAGCTTCATCCGGGTTCTCGGTTGCGTACTTCCAGCCCTTCATCGAAGCCTTGACGAACTTGACCATCTTTTCCTTGAAGGCCGGGTCCTTGAGCTTGTCTTCCATGGCATAGAGGCCGTCTTCGAGAAGGTCGTTGCCCATGGCGGTATAGTTGAAGACGATCAGGTCTTCGGGCTTGAAGCCGGCATCGATCGCCTGCCAGTATTCGTTATAGGTCATGACGGAGATGCAGTCGGCCTGCTTCTGCAGCAGCGGCTGCACGTCGAAGCTCTGCTTCAACACGGTCACGCCATCGGCACCGCCTTCGGTCTTCAGGCCAAGCTTGTTCATCCAGGCGAAGAACGGATATTCGTTGCCGAAGAACCAGACGCCGAGCGTATGGCCCTTGAAATCGGCTTCGGTCTTGATCGGGCCGTCCTTGCGGCAGACCATTTCCATGCCTGATTTCTGGTAGGGCTGGGCGATGTTGACGAGCGGAACGCCCTTCTCACGAGCAACAAGCGCGCCGCCCATCCAGTCGACGATGACGTCAGCGCCGCCGCCGGCGATCACCTGTTCCGGCGCAATGTCAGGGCCGCCCGGCTTGATGGTGACGTCGAGGCCTTCTTCCTCGTAGTAGCCCTTATCCTTGGCGACGTAATAACCGGCGAACTGCGACTGCGTCACCCACTTGAGCTGCAGCGTCACCTTGTCGGCAGCCATCGCTTGGGTTGCCGCGAGCGACATCGCGCTCGCCATCATCGCAATAATCAGTTTTTTCATTTTCTTTTTTCCCTCTGAAGTTATGCCCTAATCCCATTCGCGGGAATAAAGCGACGCCTAGCCACCACGGATAGACGGATGCCAGAAAGTCACCGCCCTTTCGGCGAGGGCGACGACGCCATAGAAGACCGAGCCTACCAGCGCCGCAATGGCGATTTCGGCCCAGACCATGTCGACATTCATGCGCCCGATCTCGGTGGAGATACGGAAGCCCATGCCGACGATCGGCGTACCAAAGAACTCCGCAACGATGGCACCGATCAGCGCCAGCGTCGAGTTGATCTTCAATGCATTGAAAATGAAGGGCATCGCCGCCGGAAGCCGGAGCTTCAGCAGCGTCTGCCAATAGTTGGAGGCATACGTCTGCATCAGGTCGCGCTCCATCGCGCCGGATGCGGTGAGGCCGGCGACGGTGTTCACCAACATCGGGAAGAACGTCATGATGATGACGACGGCTGCCTTCGACTGCCAGTCGAAGCCGAACCACATCACCATGATCGGCGCGACGCCGATAATCGGGAGCGCCGACACCATATTGCCGATCGGCAGAAGGCCCCGGCGCAGGAAACCGACGCGATCGGCGAGGATCGCGACGGCAAAGCCTGCGCTACAGCCGATGATGTAACCGGCGAATACTGCCTTGAAGATCGTCTGACGTACGTCGTCGGCCAGGATCGGCAGCGAGCCGGCGATCCTGGCTCCAATGGCGCTAGGTGGCGGCAGCAGGACGAAGGGAATGCCGGCGCCGCGCGTCAGCGCCTCCCAGAGTATCAGGATCCAGGCACCGAAGATTGCCGGGATCAGCAGCCGCAGGCACGAGCGGCCCACATTCGAGGCCGGCGTCATGGCCGAAAGCTCGGTGACGCATCGCCAGGCAAGCAGCCAGCAGGCGGCCATCAGTAGGAAGAAGGATTTCGTCGCCAGGCCTTCGTTGCCGGTCACACCAGCGAGCAGGACCCATGCCGCCCAGTGCGCGCCGATCAGCAGAACGGCGGCGACATACAGCTTCGGCAATGGCGAGAAGGAAACGAGGGCGACCGCGACGATCAACGCGATCGTAAGGCCCGCGGTTATCGACGACACCGGGTCCGGTGCGCCCTCGGCCATGATCGGCAAGGTGATCATCGCAATCGCGGTCAGCACCAGGGCAAGAATACCCTGCCAGGAAAAGGCCATCTGCTTCATGCCGACCTCCCGCCCATCGAACGGTCGACGAACTTTGCGACAAGGCCGACGATGGCGACCAAGCTTGCGGCCAACACCGAGCCCGCGACAAGCGCTGCCCAGATGTCGATCGTCTGGCTGTAATAGGAGCCGGCGAGCAGTTTCGAGCCGATGCCGGCGACGGCGCCGGTCGGAAGCTCGCCGACAATGGCGCCGACAAGGCTTGCGGCGATCGCGACCTTCATCGAGGTGAAGAGGAACGGCACGGATGCCGGAACACGCAGCTTCCAGAATGTCTGGGCGGGTGTCGCGTTATAGGTTCGCATCAGGTCGAGGAACATGACCTCGGGCGACCGCAGGCCCTTCACCATGCCAACAGTGACCGGGAAGAAGGAGAGGTAGGTCGAGATCAGCGCCTTCGGGATCAGCCCGGTGATGTTGATGGCGCCGAGGACGACGATCACCATCGGTGCGATTGCCAGGATCGGTACGGTCTGCGAAGCAATGACCCACGGCATGAGGCTGCGGTCGAGCGCCTTGATATGAACGATCCCGACAGCGATCAGGATCCCGAGCAGCGTGCCGAAGCCGAAGCCAAGCAGCGTCGAGGAAAGCGTAACCCAGCTGTGGTAGACGAGGCTGCGGTTGCTCGAGAGCTTCCGCAGAAACGTGTTTTCGAAGACGTTTTGCACTACCTGATGGGGAGCGGGCAGCAACGGCTTCGGTTGCGAGAGCGTTTTCTCGATGAATTCGATGGTGTCAGGCGTCTGGTTGGCGCGCTGATCCATGTCCCGCTGGAAGGAGGCGTTCATCAGGACCGCCGCAACGTACCAGATCGCGATCAGGACCACGAGGATCGTGACGACGGGGACGATCCTGTCTTCGAGAGTGTCGGGCTTCACGAGCGCCCCCGCGCAACGGTTCCAACGCTAAGTGCCTTAGTGCTCATAGCTGTGCCCCGCTCTCAGGCCCTCGCGCACGCGGTGGGCGATTTCGAGGAACTCGGGCGCCTCGCGGATGTCCAGCGGTCGCTCCCTGGGAAGCGGCGAGTCGATGACATCAGTCACGCGGCCGGGGCGAGGCGACATCACGACAATCTTGGTGGAGAGGTAGACCGCCTCGGGGATCGAGTGGGTGACGAAGCAGATCGTCTTGTTGGTGCGCGCCCAGAGCTTCAGAAGCTCCTCGTTCAGGTGGTCGCGGACGATTTCGTCAAGCGCGCCGAAGGGTTCGTCCATCAGGAGCAAGTCGGCATCGAAGGCGAGCGCGCGGGCGATGGAGGCACGCTGCTGCATGCCGCCGGAAAGCTGCCAGGGGAACTTCTTCTCGAAGCCGGTAAGATTGACGAGATCGAGCGCATCGGCGATGCGCTTCTTCTGATCGGCCGACGCATAGCCCATGATCTCGAGCGGCAGGGCGATATTCTTCTCGATGGTCCGCCAGGGATAGAGCGCCGGCGCCTGGAAGACATAGCCGTAGGCGCGGGCCTTGCGGGCCTCCTCAGGCGTCATGCCGTTGACGGTGATTTCGCCCGATGTTTTCTTTTCCAGATCGGCAATAACGCGCAGAAATGTCGTCTTTCCGCAGCCGGAAGGGCCAATGAACGAGACGAAGTCGCCCTTGCGCACGTCGAGATTGACGTTGGTCAGCGCATGCACAGGAGCGTCGCTGGCATCGTAGGTCAGACAGAGGTCCTTGGCGGATACGACTGAGGTAGCTTGCGTCAACGCTTGTGTATCCTGTTTTCCCCGCGCTTCCGCGGTTTGCGTGATAGTATGAGTAGCTGTTTTCATTGTTCCGGCAAGGTCCATGGAGGATGACGATGGACGCGACATCAAAGCCCACCTGTCACATTGTGCACCCCAGTCATGCCTATGATGGCAAGCAGGGGCTCAGTTACTTCGAAGGCATCGCGGCCGAGACGGTCGGCGCCAAGGGTATCTGCATGCATTTGCTGACGATTCCGCCCGGCGTTCGCGCCAAGGCGCATCTGCACGAGTCGCATGAAACGGCGATCTACATGCTCTCCGGCGAGGCTCACACCTGGTACGGCGACGAGCTGGAGCATCATGTCGTCGTCCACGCCGGCGAGTTGTTCTACATCCCCGCCGGAGTGCCGCATCTGCCTGCCAACCTCAGCAGCACCCCTTGCACCGCGATCATCGCCCGCACGGACCCGAACGAGCAGGAAAGCGTCGTTTTGCTTCCGGAGCTTGATCGGCTGGTGAAGGAGTGATGCCAAGGATCAGACCCCCGTCGCCGGGATGCCTGACCGTTCGACCTTGCGCGGCGCCACGAGCTCCTTCCATGTCGACAGCGCCTTGTTAACCGCCTGGAACGGCTCGCGCTTCACGAACTGGCCGTGTCCTTCCTTCGTCTTGACGGTGCTTTCCTCGATCGCGACTTCGCCGCGCGTCAGCGTGTAGCGCGGCAGGCCGGTGACCTGCTTGCCCTCGAAGACGTTGTAGTCGATCGATGATTGCTGGGTCTTGGCCGAGATCGTCTTCGAGCGCTTGGGATCCCAGACGACGATATCGGCATCGGCGCCGACGAGGATCGCGCCCTTCTTCGGATAGACGTTGAGGATCTTGGCAATGTTGGTCGAGGTGACCGCAACGAACTCGTTCATCGTCAGGCGGCCGGTGTTGACGCCGTGGGTCCACAACATCGGCAGTCGGTCTTCGAGGCCGCCAGTGCCATTCGGGATCTTGGAGAAATCACCAACGCCGAAGCGCTTCTGATCGGTGGTGAAGGCGCAATGGTCCGTCGCCACGACCGAGAGCGATCCGGATTGCAGGCCGGCCCAGAGGCTGTCCTGATGCTGTTTGTTGCGGAAGGGCGGGGACATGACACGTCGGGCAGCATGGTCCCAGTCCTTGTTGAAATATTCGCTTTCATCGAGCGTCAGATGCTGGATCAGTGGTTCACCGTAGACGCGCATGCCCTTCTGGCGGGCGCGACGGATCGCTTCATGCGCCTGTTCGCAGGAGGTATGCACGACGTAGAGCGGCACACCCGCCATGTCGGCCAGCATGATGGCGCGATTGGTTGCCTCGCCTTCGACCTCGGGCGGACGGGAGTAGGCGTGCGCCTCCGGACCGTTGTTGCCTTCGGCAAGAAGCTTTGCGGTCATCGAGGCAACGACGTCGCCGTTTTCGGCATGCACCAGCGGCAGCGCGCCGAGTTCGGCACAGCGCTGGAAGGAGGCGAACATTTCGTCGTCGTTCACCATCAGCGCGCCCTTGTAGGCCATGAAGTGCTTAAAGGTGTTGATGCCCTTTTCCTTGACCACTATCTCCATCTCGTTGAAGACGCGCTCGTTCCAGCCGGTGATCGCCATGTGGAACGAGTAGTCGGCGTTGGCGCGGCTCGTCTTGTTGTCCCACATCTGCAGCGCTTCGAGCAGCGATTGCTCCGGCCCCGGCAGGCAGAAATCGACGACCATGGTCGTGCCGCCGGCGAGACCGGCGCGCGTGCCGCTTTCGAAGTCGTCGGAGGAATAGGTGCCCATGAACGGCATTTCGAGGTGAACGTGCGGGTCGATGCCACCCGGCATCACGTAGCAGCCCGTCGCATCGAGCGTTTCGGTGCCGGAGAGGTTCGGGCCGATCTCGACGATCTTGCTGCCCTCGATCTTCACGTCCGCCTTGTAGGTCAGGTCGGCGGTGACGATGGTTCCGCCCTTGATGACTTTGCTCATGATCAGTTCCCTTGCATTGATTGCTCGCGGCTCTTCGTCCGCTGGTAAAAGAAAAGGCGGGAATGACCCCGCCCTTGATTATGCAACGATTTCAGCGGTCTCGACGACGGCGTGGAAGAGGACGTCAGCGCCGGCCGTCGCCCATTCCTTGGAGATGTCCTCCGCCTCGTTGTGCGAGAGGCCCCCGACGCAGGGGCACATGACCATCGTTGTAGGGGCCACCTTCGCGGCCCAGCAGGCGTCGTGGCCCGCACCCGAGATGAGGTTCATGTGGCTATAGCCGAGCCGTTCGGCAGCACCGCGCACGCGGGAAACAAGCGTGGGATCGAAGGTGACGGGCGCGAAGTGGCCGATCGCCTCGATCGCGCAGCCGACGCCCAGCGCCTCGCAAATCTTGGGTGCTTCCGCCTCGATCCTGGTACGCATGCCGTCGAGTTTCGCCTGATCCGGCGAGCGGATGTCGACGGTGAAGACGACCTTGCCCGGCAGGACGTTGCGGGAGTTCGGCGTGAAAAACACCTGGCCGACGCCGCCGACGGCGCCCGGCTGGTTTTCCATCGCCACGGTCTGCACCATTTCCATGATGCGCGACATCGCAAGGCCGGCGTTGACGCGCATGTTCATCGGGGTCGAACCGGTATGGGCCTCCCTGCCGGTCAGCGTGAACTCCAGCCACCACAGGCCCTGACAGTGCGTGACCACGCCGATCTGCTTGTTCTCGACCTCAAGGATCGGACCCTGCTCGATGTGATACTCGAAATAGGCGTGCATCTTGCGCGCGCCGACCTCTTCGTCGCCAACCCAGCCGATGCGCTTCAGTTCCTCGCCGAACGTCTTGCCTTCGGGATCCTTGCGGTCATAGGCATATTCCAGCGTATGGGCGCCGGCGAAAACGCCGGAGGCGAGCATGGCGGGCGCAAAGCGGGCGCCTTCCTCGTTGGTCCAGTTGGTGACGACAACAGGGTGCTTGGTCTTGATGCCGAGGTCGTTCATGGTGCGGACGGCCTCGAGTGCGCCAAGCACGCCGAGTACGCCGTCATACTTACCGCCGGTCGGCTGCGTGTCGAGGTGCGAGCCGACATAAACAGGCAGCGCGTCCGGATCGGTGCCCGGCCGGGTCGCGAACATCGTGCCCATCTTGTCGACGCCCAGCGTCATGCCTGCGTCTTCGCACCATGTCCGGAAGAGGCTGCGCCCTTCGGCATCGGAATCCGTTAAGGTCTGGCGATTGTTACCGCCAGCAATTCCCGGGCCGATCTTTGCCATCTCCATGAGGCTGTCCCAAAGACGGTCCCCGTTGACGCGCATGTTCTCGCCTGGTGCTGCCACCATGTCTAAAGTCCTCACCTGTTTTCTGCGGTCATGCAATGCACATGGCCGCCTGTTCCCGTGGTCAGTATCCGAGCGCCCTTGTTTGTTTTGTTAGCGCCGGAAAATCGCCAGTTGCCTTTGTTTAGCATCTGATCGATAATTTGACCGATTGGTAAACATTACAACTTCCGGCGCTGGGCTCAAGACGAAAATCAGGAAAAATACAGACAAAATTACCGGCATCTGCTCATTTTTGTAGCACGGTGCCGCGCCGGTTCAATCTTGAGTGAAACGGTTGAATTTGAAGGGAAAACAAGATCGACATGGCAATCCCGAGAGCAGCCAAGACCCAGCGCCGCACGCGCATTCAAGAAGAGAAGGAAGAGCAAATTCTTGAAGCCGCGCTCGATGTGTTTTCGGTCAACGGCTTTCGTGGCTCCACTATTGATCAGATTGCCGAAGTTGCCGGCATGTCGAAGCCGAACTTGCTTTATTACTTTCGCACCAAGGAAGCGATCCACCGGGCGCTGATCGACCGCGTGCTCTTTACCTGGCTGGAGCCGTTGAGAGCCTTTGACGCCGATGGCAATCCGGAAAGCGAGATCCGCAGCTACATCAGACGCAAACTCGAAATGGCCCGCGATTTCCCGCGCGAGAGCCGGCTTTTCGCCAACGAGATGCTGCAGGGTGCACCCCATGTCGAAGACGAACTGAAGGGTCCGCTGAAGGAACTCGTCGACGAGAAGGCCGAGGTCATCCGAGCCTGGGCGAAAGCCGGGAAGATCGCCAGGTGTGATCCATACCACCTGATCTTCTCGATCTGGTCGACAACGCAGCACTATGCCGACTTCGATGTTCAGGTGCGGGCGGTGCTCGGGCAGGAGCATGCAGGTGCCGGCCGCTTCGAGGATGCCGCGCGCTTTCTCGAACAGCTGTTCATCGACGGACTGAAGGTTAAGCCGGTGCCAGGCGCCTCCTGACGTCGCGCCATCATTCGTCGAAATCCAAGAGCGTGCCGATAGCGGCGCGTGCCTTGGCATGGCGGGTTCTATAGGCTTGCCGGATCGCCTTCCGTCTTGCTTCCAGGGCGGGCTCTGGCGACATCGCCGCCAACCACGCCAATGCGGTCGGTACAAACTCGCCGCCCGAGTGGATCAGCAGATCGTTTTCGTCGAGCTGTTTCCTGATGCAGCCGCGGTCGCTGGAGATGACCGCGTTTCCGGCGGCCTTTGCTTCGAAGATCACCAGCGGCTGGGCCTCGTTGTCATAGGCTGTGGGAAAAACGAAGACGTCAAGTTCGCTATAGAAGGCAGCCTTCGCGTCGTCATAGAGGGCGCCCCGATAATCCAGGGTATCGCCAAGTTCCGCGACGGCGGCATCGATGGCCACGCGCTCGCTAGCGCCAGCCGGCCCCGCAAGGATCGCCCTAATCGGCACGTTCTCGCTTCGCGCTTGCCTTGCGAGATGAAGAAACGTTTCGAGACCTTTCTCGGTGGTGAGATTGCTAAGCATGCCGATCACGAGATGCGCGCGGTCCTTCGGCTCGTCCCCTTCGTCTTGCGGGGTCACGTAGGCCGCATTGGAGATCAGGCTGCTACGGACGCGTCGGCCGTAAGTCTCGGTGAATCGCTCGAGCATGATGTCGCATAGGAAGATGTGTTGCAGTTGTCGGCCGCCGAGCGTCAGGATGGCCTGCATTAGTAAACTTGGCCTGTCGATGTAGCTGAAACTGTGATGGTGCAGGTAGATGGAGTAGGCGACCAGTCTCGCGACTAGAACAAGCAGCAAGGTGTAGACTAAACCCAGCCCTCCTTCGCAGGCGAGATAGCAGATCCTGTCGTGATGTTTGCGGCCGCGAAACAGCGGGAGGCAGGCACGGAGGACACGGCTGAATTTGATCGGATGCCTCAGCAGCGAGGGACTGCCTGCCGCTGGAGCGATGTTGCACACGGTGACGCTCATTGCTTCCGAAAGAAGCGCGATCATGCTCTTGGTCGCGAACGAGAAGCCGTTGAGCGGCGGAGGCAACTGACCGATCGCAACGATATGACGTGTCATGCGGGAGGCTACCTCTTTGCGCCTCCCGACTATCGCACCGGCGTTAGAAAATTCAATCTCCCGTGCAGGCCATGCAGCGAACGTTTCGTCAGGCCGCGGCTGTCGCCGGGCTGCTCTCGAAGGAAAACCCTTCGTCTGCCCAGCCGGTCATTCCGCCGATCATGACCTTCACTTGTAGCCCTAGCCGGGCAAGGCGCAGGGCTGCCTTGTCGGTCCCGTTGCAATGCGGGCCGGCGCAATAGACGACGAAGAGCGTATCTGCCGGCCATTTCGACATGTGATGGGCCGTCATTTTGCCGTGCGGGAGGTTGATCGCGCCCGGAATGTGGGCGGCGGCGTAATGGGTCGGAGAGCGGACATCCAACAGCACGAAGTCGCCGTGGCCGGCGGTGAGCGATGCGTGGACGTCCCAGCAATCGGTCTCGAAGGAGAGCTTGCGGGCATAGTAGGCGGCAGTGGCTTCGGGAGAGGCGGCAGGGACTTCGGCGACGAAGCTCGGCATGACGTTTCCTTTCGGTTCGAGTTGCCGCCAACCATCGCCGATGTTATGGCTTTGCGAAATTGGCCATAATGACGGTTAGCGTAAAGATCATGCCAAATGCGTTGAGAGGACCCCATGTTGTTGTGCTCGCCTATGACGGGCTCTGCACCTTCGAATTCGGCATCGCTTACGAGGTTTTCGGCCTGCCGCGTCCGGAAATGGGCGAGGGCTGGTATCGCTATTCGGTCTGCGGGGTCGAGCCTGGGCCGCTTCGCGCTGCTGGCGGCTTGACCGTCTCCGTCGATCATGGACTGGACGTGCTGGAGAAGGCGGATCTGATCGTCGTGCCCGGCTGGCGCTCGATCGATGCGGAGGTTCCGGGTGCCCTGATCGATGCGCTGTGCGCGGCCCACCAGCGCGGTGCGCGGATCATGTCTCTCTGCTCGGGTGTCGCGGTGCTTGCCGCAACAGGGCTTCTTCGCCATCGCCGCGCCACCACGCATTGGCGATATGTCGCCTCGATCTCGAAACGCTATCCCGACATCAACTTCGATGCTGATGTGCTTTACATGGATGAGGGCCCCATCCTGACGGCAGCCGGGAGTGCTGCCGGTATTGATCTCTGCCTGCATGTGGTCCGTGGTGACTTCGGCGCCGAGGCCGCCAACAGTGTTGCGCGTCGCCTGGTTTTGCCGCCGCATCGCGAGGGCGGGCAGGCGCAGTTCATCCATGCGCCGGTGCCGCTGGAGCGTGAAGGCATCCGGCTAAGCCCGCTCATGGACTGGATGCGGCAGCGGCTGGACGAGGAGCAGCCGATCAGCCTGCTTGCCGCGAAAGCTGGGATGAGCCACCGGACCTTTCAGCGCCGGTTCGAAAGCACGACCGGGCTCAGCGTCGGCGAATGGCTGCTCAAGGAGAGGCTTCGCCATGCACGCGAATTGCTGGAAAAGGAGATCAGCGGGTCTCTCGACGATATCGCGGTCGCCAGCGGCTTTGGAACGCTGGCGACGATGCGGCACCATTTTCGCAAACGGTTGGGCACGAGCCCCAGGGCATACCGGAAGACTTTTGCGGGGTAAAAGAGGTAGGTCGGGTGCCTCACCCGCCACCCTCATTCCTGTGCTTGTCACAGGAATCCAGCAGCCTTGCGTCGGCACGGCAGAAGACTCATAGGCTGTGCAGAAAAGATGAAATATCCTCCCGTTCGGGGTTCGTCGCTTCGATCAGGTTGAGTTTCCACTGCCCCGCGGCCATTTTTAATGGTCTTCTCCCGCGTGATCGCCGTCGTCAGCAGATCATGCTCCTCGAACCACACCAGCATCTTCACGCCGTATCGAGACGTGAAACCTCCTGGTAGCTCGCCCTGATGCCCGAAAAGCTGGGCTGAGAGATCGCGGGTCACGCCGGTATAAAGCGTGCCGTTTCGCGGGGATGCGAGAATATCGACGCAACCCTTCATGGTTGAAGAATGGCGAAAATGCCCGCATTGAGCAAGAGTCATTCACGGCGCCGACGCGCCGTGGCTGGATTCCTGTGACGAGCACAGGAATGAGGGAGGGGGTGCCGCACGGAGTTTTGCGGCACCCTTGATCTTACTCCGCTGCCTGGCGAGCCATCGGGTTGTTCGGGTGCGTCGTCCAGTTTGCATAATTCGGATCGACGATCTTTCCGGTGCGCTTGTCGAGGTCACCGACGGGGAGCTGCTCCATGGTGATGCAGTTCTCGACAGGGCAGACGTTGACGCAAAGATTGCAGCCGACGCATTCCTCTTCCATCACCTCGAAATGCCTGACGCCGTTGACGAACTGGGTGATCGCCTGGTGCGAGGTGTCCTCACAGGCGATGTGACAGCGACCGCACTTGATGCAGGCATCCTGATCGATCTTCGCCTTGGCGATGTAGTTCAGGTTGAGATACTGCCAGTCGGAAACATTCGGCACTGCGCGGCCGGTGATGTCGTCGAGGTTGCGGTGACCCTTGGCGTCCATCCAGTCGGAAAGCCCCGTGATCATCTCCTGGACGATCTTGAAGCCGTAGGTCATCGCCGCCGTGCAGACTTGCACGTTGCCGGCGCCGAGCGCCAGGAACTCAGCCGCATCGCGCCAGGTGGTGATGCCGCCGATACCTGATATCGGCAGGCCGTAGGTCTCCGGATCGCGGGCGATCTCGGCGACCATGTTGAGGGCGATCGGCTTCACCGCCGGGCCGCAATAGCCGCCGTGGCTGCCGCGCCCGTCGATCGACGGTTCCGGCGAGAAGGTGTCGAGATTGACCGAGGTGATCGAATTGATCGTGTTGATCAGCGACACGGCATCGGTGCCGCCGGCCTTGGCAGCACGGGCTGGCTTGCGGATATCGGTGATATTTGGTGTCAGCTTCGTGATGACGGGCATGCGCGTGTACTGCTTGCACCAGCGCACGACCATTTCGATATACTCAGGCACCTGTCCGACCGCGGAGCCCATACCGCGTTCCGACATGCCGTGCGGACAGCCGAAGTTGAGTTCGATGCCGTCGGCACCGGTCTCCTCGACCAGCGGCAGGATTGCCTTCCAGGCATTCTCCTCGCAGGGAACCATGATCGAAGCGATCAAGGCCCGGTCGGGCCAGTTCATCTTCACCTGCTTCATTTCGCGCAGGTTGGTGTAGAGGTCGCGGTCTGTGATGAGCTCGATGTTGTTCAAGCCGAGCAGGCGGCGGTCGGCGCCCCAGATCGCGCCGTAGCGCGGGCCGTTGACGTTCACGACCGGGGGGCCTTCCTCACCAAGCGTCTTCCAGACGACGCCGCCCCATCCGGCCTTGAAGGCACGTTCGACGTTGTAGGCCTTGTCGGTCGGCGGTGCCGAGGCCAGCCAGAACGGGTTGGGCGACTTGATGCCGACGAAATTATTGCGGAGATCAGCCATTGTTCATTCTCCCCTTCACGCGACGGCAACGGCCGGCTGCGCACCGGCAGCAAGCATGCGGTTGATGGATTCAGCGGCATAGCGGCCCTGCGCGACCGCCGAGACGGTTAGGTCGTCACCGCCGAAGACGCAGTCGCCGCCGGCCCAGACGCCGTCGAGCGAGGTCTTGCCATCAGTATCGACGGCGATGCGGCCGGATTCCAAGCGCAGCGCGCCGAGGCTGGAGGTGTCGAGAGTCTGACCGATCGCCTTGAAGATCTGATCAGCGGCGATGACGCCAGTCTCGCCCGTCGTCGACAAGCGACCGTCGACCAGCTTGGTGTATTCCACCTCGATCGCGGCGACTTTGCCGTCCTGCGCGAGAATGGATTTCGGCGCCAGCCAGTGACGAATGATGACGCCCCTGGAGGTCGCGAGATCCTGCTCGAATTCCGAGGCGTTCATATGCTCCTTGCCGCGGCGATAGCAGATCGTCACTTCCTCGGCGCCGAGCAGCTTGGCTTGCACGGCCGCGTCGATCGCCGTCATACCGCCGCCGAGAACGACGACGCGGCGACCGACCGCAATGTCGCCCTTGTCAGCAGCCTGCCGAAGGCCGGCGATGAAGTCCACGGCATCATCGACGCCCGGCAGGTTTTCGCCTTCGACCCGCAGCGCGTTGACGCCTGAAAGGCCGATGCCGAGGAAGACCGCATCATATTGCGACTGCAGATCGGCGAGGGAGAAATTACGGCCGAGCTGCTGGTTGTGGCGAACTTCAATGCCGCCGATGGCCAGGACGTAGTCCACTTCCTTTTGCGCGAAGTCGTCAACGGCCTTGTAGGTGGCGATGCCGTATTCGTTGAGGCCGCCAGACTTCGGCTTTGCGTCATAGATGACGACATCATGGCCCTTGACCGCGAGGCGATGGGCCGCGGCGAGGCCAGCCGGGCCGGCGCCCACGACGGCGATCTTCCTTCCGGTCGAGGCGGCGCGGCTGTAGAACTGCTTGTCCGCCTCCATGGCCGTATCGGTCGCATATCGCTGCAGGCGACCGATTTCGACAGGGCGTTCCTCTGCCGTGTTGCGCACGCAGGCTTGCTCGCACAGATCTTCGGTGGGACAGACGCGGGCGCACATGCCGCCCAGAATATTCTGGTCAAAGATCGTCTTCGCCGATCCGATCGGATTTCCGGTGGCGATCTGCCGGATGAAGAGCGGGATGTCGATGGAGGTGGGACAGGCCGTCATGCACGGCGCGTCGTAGCAGAAATAACAGCGGTCGGCTGCGACCAGCGCCTCGTGTTTGTCGAGGCGCGGATGAAGATCGGAGAAGTTCGAATCGTATTCGGCGGGCGAAAGCCGGCCAGCACGAATCCCAGTTCCCAGTCGTTCCATTGAAGTTCCCTCATTATTGGTAAACGGCCAGTAAGAGGAAGCGTAACTCAGCTTCAAAAATTTATCAAACGGTAAAATTTTTGCCTGATATCGCCGTTATCACATTGTTTTAATGGAATTAATTTCTGCGCGGCGGATGGCCGTGCACCGGTGACTTCGGCCTGAAAATAAAAAAGTAAAAAAATCGACTTTTTCTCACTGGTTCCCGGAACCATTCGGATACTTGCCCGTTACTGCGATATCCGAACGATGACCGCATCGACCCAACATGCGCGCCCCCAACCCATCGTTCGGATGTACTCACGGTCCCCTCCCGGTGAGTGAAAGAACAGCCGGTGCGCCGCCCTCGCACTGGCTGTTCTTCGTTTAGCGTGTAGCTGCCTTTTGAGAGGGGTGCCGGAGGATCTCGAACTCGGCGTCGGGGATAACCAGATGATATTCGATCCGTCCCGGCACCAGCGTCAGTTCGGCCTTGCCGTTGACCGACGAGGGAACGACGCGCTCAAGCACAGTCTTGCCAAAGCTGTTTTCACTGAATTCGTGAACCTCTGTCGGATCGCATAGCGTCTCCGCCCATGAAACCTCGATTGCCTTTCGCCCGTCAGCGGCCACTTCATGACAGCTCAGAGTGACCGCAGGCGTGCTGCCGGCAATCGCTCCGTAGGAGGCCGAGTTGACGATCAATTCATGCAGCGCGAGCCCGACGTGCACGGCGGCATTGGGTGTCAAGTGGACGTTTATCCCGGAGATCGGCAGCGGTCCCGCCGTCTCGGGCCAGTAGGGCGCGAATTGCTTTTCAGCGAGTTCGAAAAGGAACGCACCGCGCCAGCTGGAATCGGTAATCAGGTCTTGTGAATTCGACAGGGATTGCAGTCGCCCGCGGAATTTCACCAGGAAGCTATTCAGCGATATGGTGTTGCGGGCTGTTTGTGTGGCGATTCCTTGAATAATGGCCAGAAGGTTCTTCGAGCGATGCGAGAGCTCGCGAAGAAGGGACTTCAGCACCTTTTCGCGATGCCGGGCCTCCGTCACCTCGGCGACCACGGAAAGGATGCCCATGGCGTGATCGGTACCGACGCGCTGGATCTTCAATTCGTAGGTGCGCATTTCTCCGTCGATCGAAATGTCGATCTCGGTTGTCGTCGGCTTTCCGGTTTCGAATACCTGCTGCTTCAGCTTCTCCAACTCGCGTCCATGCGCTTCGCCGAAGAGATCGACGTCAGTACCGCCCGGTATTGCAAGCGGCTGAAAATGCGGAGGAAGGTTGTCGGCATAGATGATCGATAGCCTAGGGTCCTGGTAGATCACGGAGATTCCGGCGCTCGCCAGTGCGCTCTCCAGCAACACCGCTCTGCCTTCCAGCGCGAAGGGCACTCCGGGCACTGGTCCGTTCCTGTTCACTAGTCGCCTTTCCCATTTTTGATCTTTCCTCACGGGGAGGAAGGTGCCCATTCGGGAAGCTCATCCTAGAAGAAAGCACGAAAAAAAACCTTAAGGTCGGAATAGCGCTCCAGATTGACCGAAACGCATTTCCGCTCCCTTTGTTCCTAGGCGACCGCCATTTCCCTTAGGCAGCGGCCTTGGTGGATTCGTTGAAGAAAAGTGCCTGACTGATCAGTGCCTTGACCATGTCCGGATTAAACGGCTTCGTGACCAGGAATGTCGGCTCGGGCCGTTCGCCGGTCAGCAGCCTTTCGGGGAAGGCGGTGATGAAGATTACCGGCACGCTTGCGGTCTTGAGAATGTCGTTGACGGCATCGATGCCGGAGCTTCCATCCGCAAGCTGGATATCCGCAAGAACCATGCCTGGCCGGGTCCTGTTATAAAGTGCAACCGCTTCGGCGTGGGTACGGGCAATGCCGGTGACGCGATGGCCGAGGCTCTCCACCATCTGTTCGATGTCCATCGCGATCAGCGGTTCGTCTTCGATGATCATGACATCAGTGGCGACCTGGCGAGAGATCTCGCGTGATGCGTTGTCGAGCAGGCTGACGACTTCGTCCTCTTCCACGCCCAGGATCTCGGAAATTTCTCCCACCCGAAAGTTCTCGACGGAGGCGAGTATGAAAGCCTGGCGGGCACGCGGCGAAACTTTGGCAAGGTTCAGCGTTGCGCGCTGTTCCCATATGTAGGGCGAGGCAGGTTCCGGAATCTGGACGGTGACGGAACCAAAAAGCGTAGTGAAAAGTTTGTACAATGCGACGCGGTCATCCGCGGTATCCGGGAAAATGGATATGTCGGTAATGATCGCCTCGAGTACGGCGGCTACATAGGCGTCGCCTGAAGTCTGCGTTCCAGTAAGCGCGCGGGAATAGCGACGCAGGTAAGGAAGATGCGGCGCAATTCGAGTCGAAAGTGTCATGTAAAGCTCCCACTATAGGCCGGTGAACGGCCCCAATGGCGATTAAAACGCGACGGATTGTAAAAATGTTCCTCGCATGTAGGAACTTTTTTTTCTCAACGGCATTATCGTGGCTACCAACAGAGGGCTTATCGCATTTGTTTCATGGCACGCGACGGGATGTTCGCCAATCGGCCGGGACAAGCGGCTGTTTTATTGAGGCGAACTTAATCAAGGCGACGTGGCAGAGCACGTGGATAACAAAAGCAAAGTGACGATTGATGACGACACGGAAGAATGAAAAGGATCGGCAGCGGCTGGAAATGCGCGCAAGCGATATCCTTGACCCCAACAGCCAGATCGGCGTGAAGTTACGATCGCTTTATGCTGCCGTGCAGGAAGAGGCGATTCCCGACCGCTTTCTCGATCTGCTCGAGAAGCTTGACCAGGCTGAGCTCGTCGCGTCGGCAAAAGCTGTGAAGTAAGGTGGCTCCATGGAAAAGCAGCAACCAAGCTTCAAGCGCGAGCTCCTCGCGTCGCTCCCTAGCCTCCGCGCCTTCGCCATCTCGCTGATTGGCCGGCACGACCGGGCGGATGATCTTGTCCAGGACACCATCATGAAAGCCTGGGCAAAGCAGGATCATTTCGAGATGGGCACGAACATGAAAGCCTGGCTCTTCACGATTCTGCGCAACGAACTCTACAGCCAGATGCGCAAGAGCGGGCGCGAGATTCAGGACAGCGATGGCCTGTTCACCGAGTCCATGGCTATGCACCCGGCCCAATACGGGGCGCTCGATCTTCAGGACTTCAAGAAGGCGCTCGATCAGCTGCCGCCGGACCAGCGTGAAGCGATCATCCTGGTCGGCGCTTCCGGTTTTTCCTACGAGGAAGCGGCGGAAATCTGCGGATGTGCAGTCGGAACGATCAAGAGCCGCGTCAATCGCGCTCGCCAGCGTCTCCAGGAACTGCTTCAGATATCCGGTGAAGCCGATTTTGGTCCGGATGCGACATCCTCGCCGCTGACGTCCAAGGCCTTCGCCTTCTGATATAATAGTCTCGTTCGATCCATAGGAGAGGCCGGCTGCCCAACAGGGCGCCGGCCTTTTCCTTGAGCTACGCGAAAATTGAGAGGTCAGTCGTCGCGCTTGGAACCGACGAGGTTGGCCGCCACGATTGCTGCAAGAACGCCAGCCGTCAACAAGGGCTGAGCTCGGACAAGACCAATGCCGACCGCTGCAAGCGATTCCAATGCCTGCTTGCGTTCTTTGGCACGGCGCGCCTCCTGGGCGTTGATCACCATCATGATGACGAGAACGACGATCGCCACCAGCAGGGCTGCGGCTGCCAGGAACAGCGCTGCGCCGATCGGACCGTAGATGCCTGAGAGCCAGATGGCACCGGCGACGACCGCGAGCGTATAAGCGGTCAACAAGAGCACGACGGCAATGGCAACGAAAATACCGTTGCGCTTCGTCCGCGCAACGGTTCGGTGAACACTCGTGCCTACCAACAGGCTGAGGAGCGGGAAGAGCATTTAGCCTCCTTAACGGCGGGCAAGAAGGGCGAGGACGAGCCCAAAGGCTGCTGCCGCCCCGACGGTGGCGATTGGGTGACGGCGCACGGTATTGCGCACTTCGTTGGCGCCGCGAAGGTAGCTTTCCTGCAATTCATGCATCAGGTCTTCGCTGCGAGAGAGCAGATCGTCGTAGCTGGCGGCTGCCTGATAGCGCATGCGATCGCTCGACTTTCGTGACTGCTTTCCGGCAATCTTCGTCAGTGCTGCGATCTCTTCACGAAGAGACTCGATCTGTTCTTCGATGGTGGATTCGATGTTGTGAAGCGTGCCGCCATTGCGCCGGCTGCGAATGGGGTGGAGGAGCGAAGAGGCCACGATTTTCTCCATCGGTGAGGCGCGCTCTTAGCGGCCTGATTCAACACAGGGCCGCTGCCGAAGTTTGCATGAAGATTATCGCCCGGCAATGACCCACATCATCAATTGCTTAACGCGGTCACCCTGCAAAAGTTCCGCTACGCTGGATTGTATCCGGTTTGGATCGCACTGTGCGCAAGCACGAAGGGCGTACCGTCGGCCGGAACCTGATTGATCCGCAGGGCACAGCCGAAGACAGATTCCATTGTCTCGTCGGTCAGCACATCGCGGACGCTACCGCTTGCAGCCAGTTGGCCGGATTTCATGAGAATGATCCGGTCGGCGAAAAGCGCGGTCAGGTTGAGGTCGTGCATGACGGCGATGACGCCGCCACCGGCCTCGCAGAAATTGTGCGCCAGAGTCATGATCGTCAGCTGGTGGCTGATGTCGAGGCTGGATACCGGCTCGTCGAGCAGAAGCCAGCAGGGCTTGCCGTCGACGACCGGCTCGGCGATCTGGCAGAGCACGCGGGCGAGTTGAACGCGCTGCTGCTCGCCACCCGAAAGTTCCTGATAGAAGCGGCCTTCGAAGCCCCCCAGGTCGACGGAGGCCAGTGCATTCGCCGCGGTCTGCTCGGCTTTCTCAGGATTGCGATTGACGCCGGTGGTCAGGCCCATCCGCACCACTTCGCGCACCGTGAAGGGAAAGGAGATCGAGCTTGCCTGCGGCAGCACCGCCCGCATCGTCGCCAGCCGCCACGGCTGCAGCGCGTTCACTTCCTGACCATTGAGACGAATGGAGCCGGAGTAGGGGAGTTCGCCGGAGACCGCTTTCATCGTCGTTGTCTTGCCCGAGCCGTTCGGACCGGCAATCGCGGTCAACTGGCCTGCCTCGGCGGAGAAGCCGACCTGACTAACAATGGTCTTGCCGGAAAGGCGCACGGAAACGCCGGATACCTCAATCATTGCTCAATACTCAAAGGGCAAGGCGTGCGCGATGCCGCAACAGAATCCAAAGGAAGAACGGGCCGCCGACGGCGGCCGTAATGATGCCGATCGGCAGTTCGGCCGGCGCGACGATGGTCCTGGCAAGAACATCGGCAAAAATCAGCAGCGAGCCGCCGAGAAGCGCCGAAGCTGGCAGCAGGAAGCGGTGATCGGGGCCGATCGACATGCGCAGAACATGCGGAACGACGATGCCGACGAAGCCGATGCCGCCGCTGACTGCGACCGAAGCACCCGTCGCCCCGGCGACGGTGACGATGGCGATGTTCTTCAGCCGCTGAACAGGGACGCCCATGTGAAAGGCTGTAGCCTCACCGAGAGTGATGGCATTCAGGCCAGGGGCCATGAAGGGTATCGCCGCAAAGGAGAGAAGAATGATCGGGCCGGCGGCGGCGATCTTTGCCCATGTCGCCCCGGCAAGCGATCCCATCCCCCAGAAGGTGAGGTCGCGGAGTTGCTGATCGTTGGCCATGTAGATCAGGAGGCCCGTGAGCGCGCCGGCAAGCGAGCCGAGCGCGATGCCGGCAAGCAGCATCGTGGCAACTGAGGTCTGGCCGTTCCCGGTTGCGATCCGGTAGAGCAGCCACGTGCTGGCAAGTCCGCCGCAGAAGGCTGCGATCGGCAGCGCGTAGATGCCGAGCAGCGTGTAAAGCGGCGCGGCAAAGGTGCTGGCGAGCACGATGATCACCACGGCACCGAGGCTCGCGCCGGAGGACACGCCGACGAGCCCGGGATCCGCAAGCGGATTGCGGAACAAGCCCTGCATGATGGCGCCTGAGACGGCAAGCGAGCCGCCCACCAGGAAACCCAGGATCGCGCGGGGCATTCGGATATCGAAGATGATGATCCGGTCTCTGGCGTTCAGCGCATCGTCCGAGCCGGCCATGTTGGCGATGACGTCGAGGAACGAGGCGTTGGAAGCACCCGTTGTCACTGAGAATAACAGGGACAGGACGGACCCGACGGCAAGCAGAACGATTGCCAGCAGCGCGAGGCGACTGCGATCACCCGCCCTTTGAAGCTCCCGCAGACCTGTCAGCGAAAACATGGAGCGCTTCTGTCCGATGGCGTCCTGCAGAGCCATTATCAGCTTCCGTAGATCGCTGCGTTCAACTCACGGACGGCGCTCGCGGTGCGCGGGCCGAACCCGAGCAGGTGGAGGCCGTCCATGCGAATGATTGCCTTGTTTTGCGCCGCGGGTGTCAGGGCCAGCGCGGGCTGCTTCAGAAGATCTTCATCCTTGGTGGCTGACCCGTCGCCGCGGTTCATCATCAAGATGACGTCAGGCTTGGCTTCCACGATCGCCTCGTCGGTTAGCGGCTTGTAGCCCGGGAAATTGCCGACGGCATTGACGGAACCGGACAGCTTGATGATGCCATCGGCTGCCGTGCCGGTTCCGGAGGCCATGATCTTTCCTCCTTGCATACTCAGAATGAAGAGGATGCGCTTCCGCTCGCCTTCGGGGCGCTTGGCGGCGTCGGCGATTGCCACGTCAAGATCCACACCCACCCTTTCCTCTAGCGCCTTTGCCTTGTCGGGCTGGCCGAGGAGATCGCCGACCCGGTCGATCTTGGCGAGGATGCCTTCGCGGGTATAGGCGTTGGGCACGGTCTCGAAGGGGACGCTCGCGCTCTTGAGCACGTTCAGCGCTTCCGGTGGCCCGGATCCCTCGATGGCGATGATCGCCGTCGGGTTCATGGCGAGGATGCCCTCCGGCGATAGCGCGCGCATGTAGCCTACGTCGGGCAGCTTTGTTGCCGCTTCGGGATACAGGCTGGTCGTGTCGCGCGCGATCAACCGGTCCTGCTCACCGAGCGCGTAGATGATCTCGGTGACATCGCCGCCAACGGACACAAGGCGCGTCGTATTCAGTTTTTCAGCGGCCGGGGCATTCGAGACCGGAGCCAGCGACAGCCCAATAACCGTGGCTGAAAACGCCATCGCCCGAAGCCGCTTGCTGCGCGGTGCCTTACGCATCGTTATCCCCTTGCTCATGCCGCGACGCTGGTTCCTGCGCGCGGCAGGTTTTCCATGATCGAGCGCCAATCGTCGCGCTCATCGGTGCCTTCCTTGCGCTTGCCGAAGAACTGGATGATCATTTCGCCCTCGGCATTGTAGGCCTCGAGCGAGGTTACATGGCCGTCCTTTGTCGGCTTGCGTACCGCCCAGGTCTCGGCGATGTGATCCTGCCGAAGATGCAGGTGGAAGGTCGGGTCGAAGATATTGATCCACGGACCCATCGGCTGCAGGTTGAAGATCGGGCCGGAATGGATCTGCACGATGCCGTTGTTTGCCACGAAGCACATGACCGGCAGACCGGCCTTGACCGAAGCGTGCATCATCTCCGCCGTTGCCGTGTTGTCGAGTTGCCACGCGTAGTCGTCGCCGACGGTGCGAACGGCGGCTCGGCGGCCGATCTTCAGCTTGCGCAGCATGCCGAAGAACTCGTGCGTGTCGGTGAGCTTTCTCCAGTGCTCCCGCAGTTCATCGCGGGTGACCTCGCCGCTCTCATCCATCGATGAGGGCGTCGGATCAGCGTTGAATTCTTGCGACTGATCGTCGAGCGTCAGATCCCGGACGATGGCGCGATAGGCTTCGACATTCGAGTCCGGGCGAAGATGGATCTTGTGAACCGCGTTGCCTGCCTTGTCGAAATACTGCAGGCTGAGTCGCTCCTGGTCGCCGTCCTTCTTAGAGACGGCAAAAGCATGCGCCCAGCGGTTTGGAAAAATGCGCAGGTCGATGTTTTCCCCGAGCACGATCGAGGCGTGCGGCCCGGCGGTGATGTTCTCGTAAACGCCGATCTTTTCGTGAACGGCGCTTTCGTTACGGGAAAGGGCCATGACTTCGCCGAGTTCAGCGACCCGCTCCAGGAGCTTCACGGCGCTGCCGTCGATGCGGGTTGCGGTGATGCCGACTTCGGCCGCAACGAGAGCAGCTTCCGAAATCTGAAGCTGTGCGGCGATATCGCGCTCGCGCATCTTCGGATTCTCCGCGCGAAATGCGCGTATGTCGGCGGGAGCCGGTTTCGTGGTTTCAGTCATGTCCTAGCCCTACTTGTTGAGAATGAGTTTGCCCTGACGGGTGATTTTCATGCGGTAGACCACGCCGTCGTGACGGATCATGATCTCGGTCGCTCCGCGAAAAATGTCCGCACTTTCCAGAACGCGCATTTCTGCCGTTGGTTCGCGCTGCGGCGACGCGTGACTAAAGCTATCTGGCTTCTCAACCATCATTTCGGTCGGCTATTTCCGCTCGATCCGCGGCGTCCAAACGCCCGGAAAATCCATAATTATCTTGACTTTCATAGTCATCATTTTTTAATGACGCAATAGCGGAGTTTAGAAGTCAAGTTTTAGAGTTTATTGATGGAAGGAATGGCAGTGAGCAAGGTTGCAGCGCTTTTGACGAGCGGTCTGATCGTGGTTGCGAGCGCATCGCAGGTTTTTGCTCAGGACGCTGCTGCAGCGTCGCCGGCCAAGGGCCTCGAGGTCGAGTTGAACGGTCTGGCGCCATCACAGAAGGGCTGCATGATGACCTTCGTTGCGCTCAACAATCTTGCCGCGCCAATCAGCAAAATCTCCTTCGAGCTTGCTTTCTTCAACGACAAGAACGCGGTCGACCGGGTTACCGTGCTGGACTTCCGCGATCTGCCGCAAGGCAAGAAGCGTGTGCGCCAGTTCGACATGCCGAACGTCAACTGCGAGAGCGTGACGCGCTTGCTGATCAACGACGCGCCAGTCTGCGACGGGCCGGCCTCGGGAGAGTGCATGAAGGGCCTTGTCACTCGTTCACAGGTTTCCGTTCCCTTCGAGGGTTGAGTGGTTCGCCGGCATGACAGCCGACGGTTTTCTGTTTCAACTGGCCGAGGCAGGCACAAATGGCAGTTTCAGCAAAATCCAAATCGAGAGTCATTCTCGTCGAGGAACCGGTCGCTGACGGCGGAATGAACGACAACAATCCCGGCATGCATCCCGGGCATGAATTGTCCGATCTTCGCAATGTGCCACGCCAGCCAGCCGCCGAAGCTTCCATACACTACGCGCGCCTGGCGTTGATCGAATCCTTCCCGCAGGCTCCGCAGAGTGCGAGCAGCACCGTCGCAACCGCGCCGTCGCTGGAGGCGAGCGCCGAAAGGGAAGAGAACGCGAAACCACCTCAGCGCAATGTGGTGATGGCTTGCCTCAGTTCCTTTGCCTGCCATGCGGCCGTCATCGCGATGCTGGTGGTCGGATTTGTGGTCACACCGCACGATCCGGTCGAAGAGGCCGGCGAAGTCGTGAGCGTCATTATCCTTGGCGATTCGGAAGCGGACCAAGCGGCGGCGGGCGAGAAGGCTGAGGAGCAGCAGCCCGAGCAGATCGTAGCCGAGACCGCGCAGACTCAGACGGTCCAGCCGACGGCGGCGACGCCGACGGAAACGGTGACCACCGAGCCGGTAACCGTTGCGCCTACACTAGAGGTTACGCGCGTTTCACCGGAGAACATCGTTGCCGCGGAACCGGAGGTTTTGACTTCGCTCTCATCGGCCGAGACGTCCTTCGTGCAGCCGATGGCGACCGAAGTGCCGCTCGAGGTGCCTGCGGAAACGCCTCCGGTTGCTCAAGCGGCGCCGGAAGAGATCAAGCCGGTTCAGCCGGTGGAAACGGCGGCGGTCGCTCCCGAGCCGGATAAACCAACACCGGAGCCCAAGCTGAAAGCGGAAAAGCCCGTCAAGAAGCCGATCGAGAAGAAGGAGCCGCCGAAGAAGGCTCAACCATCCGCAGAATCCGGCGGTAAAAACGAGCAGGATTCCAAGAGAGGGTCCGCCGACGGGACCGAGACGGCAACATCGAACCAGAATTCGCGTGGGGCTGGCAGCAGTGGCGGTGCGGGGAGCGCGGCCGTCGCCAATTATCCCGGCAAGGTACAATCCCGGATTCGTCGCTCGGTCAGGGTGCCGTCGGAGTACAAGCGCATGAGCACATCCATGAGCGTTCGCGTTCGCCTGACAATCGGCGCCAGCGGCGATCTGAGCGGTCTTTCGATCGCGCGCAGCTCCGGTATTCCGGAGCTGGATCAGGCTGTTGTCGAGGGCATCCGCCGCGCTGCTCCGTTCCCTCCGCTCCCTGTCGAGTGGGGCAAGCCGGTCTGGTCGTTCAGCCAGGACGTCCAGGTGACGGGTCATTGATAAAATATGACTTCTATAATCAACTTTATACTTTACTCTAAAAATCAAGTTTAATAAGGTCCCCCGGCACACGCAGGAATCGTGTGACGATCAACGAGCGAACGGGTGGGCAATGGCTCGAAAGACGAAGAAGGGTTCCAACCGCGAGATCCGCGTTAACGCTGATGCTCAGACGGTTCAGGAAACGTCGGGGCGGTCCAAACTTGATGGACGCAGTTTCCTGTATGTCGGCGGACGGGACTGCCAGGTGGCGCATCTTCGCCAGATCGCAAGCGATTTCGGGGCAGAGCTGATCCATCACGACGGCGGTTTGCGCGAGGCGGTCTCCCGCATCGACACCGTACTTCCCTCGGTCGACTGCGTCTTTTGCCCGATCGACTGTATCAGCCACGATGCCTGCCTGCGCGTGAAGACCGGCTGCAAGAAGTTCGGCAAGGCCTTCATCCCGCTTCGAAACGGCAGCAAGTCCAGTCTGGAACGTGCGTTGCAGACAATGAACGAACGAGACAATTCCCGATGAATGAAGAACGCCCCGGTGGGGTCATGATGATCGGCCTGCACAAGATCGCCGCTCAAAGAGGCGACGGCCTTGTGCCGGAGCTTTACGAACTGCTGCTCCGGAATGCCGAGCGGCGCAAGGACTATCCCAACGTATCGGAGTTTCCCCTCTGGGAGGCACGGTTGCCTGGCCAACAGCCTGAAAAGCCGCTTGGTCTGGAGGCCGCAAACGGCAATAATGTTGTAGCCTTCGCGCCTTCGCGCGTCGCTGCGAAAAGCAAAGCGTAGGGATCACCCATGTATATTGCAATGAACCGCTTCAAGGTTGCGATTGGATCCGAGGCAGACTTCGAGAATGTATGGCGCGACCGCGATTCCAGCCTCTCGCAGGTTCCTGGCTTTGTTGAATTCCGGCTGCTGCGGGGCAAGACGAATGCGGAAGAGGACTACACGCTGTTTTCCTCGCACACGCTCTGGCAAAGCGAGGACGACTTCCTGAACTGGACGAAGTCCGAAAACTTCCGCGCCGCGCACCGCAACGCTGGTGAGCGCAAGGCAATGTATAAGGGGCCTCCGGTTTTTGAAGGCTTCACCGTGGTTGCTGGCATCTGAAATGACCGAACAGGATCCGGATCGTGTCGAAGTCCTTCCGGTCTTGCCATCGCTTGATCTCGATGGCTTCGACCGGATCATCCACCAATCTCCGGACTATCTGATCCTCCGCCGGAACGAGATGGAGTCGCATTTCTGGCTGGCGCGCGACCGGGCGTTATGCGAAGCGACGTCCGTCTATCTGCGTGGCCGTCGGATCGCTGCGCTCCATGCGGAGTATCAGGAGAAGCGGGTGGCGCGTCTGACCGCACTTGAGCGACGGCCGTGGGGCATGGAAGAGTTCTATATCCATGACCCGCATGGCAACCTGCTGCGGTTTGGGCGCATCCCCGTCAGCTGATCGATCAGCCTCGGCGAATGAAAGCGCCCACGGCGATCGCCAGCCAGCCGAACATCATGGCAAATCCGCCGGCGGGGGCCGCCAGCGGAAACAGGCCGGAGCCAGCGTAGCGCAAAACAACGAGATCCCCGGCAAACAGAAGCGTGCCGACCCCTATCAGTATGCCGGCAAGCCACGCCGTCTTAAGTTTTTCGGCGCCGATCGCGAGGGCGAACAGGGTGGGGGCGTGCGCCAGGCACATTGCCGAAGCCGAAGCGAGAAGATGCGCGTCGCCGCCGCCATGCGCTGCGGCCGCGGCCAGCGCCACGCCGGCAAAACCGAACAAGCCGGCAAGCAGATAAAACAGCGGCGCAATACGCGCGTTCAGCGTCATGGTCATCCGTGTTCCTTGTTCTGCATGTGATATGCGAGGCGTTCGATGGGGGGCAGGATGATCTCGCGCAGCTTCGGATTGGCGATGGTTTCCTCGAGCGCGCGACGGAAGCAATGTAGCCACTCGTCGCGTTCCACCGGACCGATCTCGGCAACGAAATGCCGGCTCCTGAGGCGTGGGTGACCGCGCTTGTCGGTGTAGAGCGGCGGGCCGCCGAAATATCCAGTCAGGTATTCGTAGAATTTCTCCTCGCTGCCTTCCAGCGTCGGCGGATGGACGGCGCGAACGTGCTGTGCCTCCGGCAGCGTATCCATCAGCTCATAGAAGCGGCGACACAGGGCGCGGACGGCCTCGTCGCCGCCAATCGCCTCATAAAGCGTAATGACATTTTCCGTCACGGTTCCATTCCTCGAAATCGGACTCTTAATGCACTGCGGGGAGCGGGACTGCAACCGCTTGGATCAGCACGCGGCAATTCGCCATCCGCACAGACAGTCGAATATGAGTTGGCTTGACAAAACCGTCTGGACGGTATCTTCTGTTGGCATGTCACTCGCTCATCATCGCCGCAAACAGCCCCTTGTCGTGCGCCAGCAGCTGCTGGACGTGGCCGCTCGCCTCACGATGGAGCAGGGCATGGCCGCACTGACACTGGATGCCGTATCCGGCGCATCAGGCGTCAGCAAGGGTGGGCTACTGCACCATTTCCCGACGAAGAACGCGTTGCTGGACGCCCTTTTCGAAAGTCTCCTGGATCGCTTCGACGCCGATATTGACGAGCGCATGCGCGAAGACCCTACCCCGCATGGCCGCTTCAGCCGGGCCTATCTGCATGCTGTCGCCGATCTTAGGGATAAGCCCGACGAGGCCGCCCATTGGGCTCAGGTCACCATGGCGCTGCTCGCCGAGCCAAGGCTTCGGCAGCGCTGGCGCGAGTGGGTGCAGGAGCGGACGGAGGAATATGTCGGCACGGATTCGTCCGTCGATGCGCAGATCGTTCGATTTGCGGCCGATGGGCTCTGGCTTGCCGACATGCTCGGCAGTCATGACAGCGGCGGCGACCGCCAGGCGCTCATCTCCCGTCTCGTCGAATTGGCCAACAAGTAGGGTAGGTCCACCATGGCTCCAGCTGCCGTATATGCGCTGCTCTTTGCTGCGATCGCGCTCGAGGTCATCGGCACGACGGCGCTGCAGTTGTCGCAGCAGTTCACCCGCGTAGGACCGACGGTCGTGGTGGTCGTCTGCTACGCGACAGCATTCTATTGCCTGTCTATGACCTTGAAGATCATCCCCGTCGGGATCGCCTATGCGATCTGGAGCGCGCTCGGCATCGTGCTGATATCCGGGGTCGGCCTCGTCTATTTCAAGCAGCGGCTCGATGCGCCGGCGATCGTAGGGCTCGGGCTGATTATCACCGGCGTGCTCGTGGTCAACCTCTTCTCGAAGTCCATCTCGCATTGATCTTGCCCGAAGGCGGGCAGATGCGGGTAAATGTCCTGCGCCGCGGGTCCCCTATATGTCGTCGCGACATTTGACCTCATCCTGCGCGATCTTGCGAAACATGCGGTCCTTTCCATATTTCTTTGAGCTTTGGGCCGCTTGTTCCACGCATTGGACCACTCATGACCGACCGCACCACCGATTCAGGTCTTTCCGGCAAACCTACCCAGTCCAGGGACCAATCCCTTAACACTGCCGGCATCACGCCGATGGGTCGACCAAGCGCAATTACGCGCTTCTTCATGGGTATCGTCGCGTGGGCGGAAAAGCTGAACTTCAAATATGCCAGGCTCGGCAACCCGCCGGTCTATGATACCGCGACATTCCCTTGGGTCGCCGAGGTTGAGAAGGCGTGGCCGGAGATACGGTCCGAGCTGGACCGCGTGCTCGTGCGGCAGAGTGAACTGCCGTCATTCCAGGACATCTCGACTGATGTGAAGACGATCTCAAGCGATAGTGGCTGGAAGACTTTCTTCCTCGTCGGGTTTGGCGTGAAGTCGGAACAGAATATCAGGGCATGCCCGCAAACCTGGGAGGCGGTGCAGAAGATCCCCGGATTGAAAACCGCCATGTTCTCGATCTTCGAGCCCGGAAAGCATCTGCCGGCTCATCGCGGACCTTACAATGGCGTGCTTCGCCTGCATCTCGGGATGATCGTACCGGAGCCTGCCGACAAGCTTGCCATCCGGGTCAAGGATCAGATCTGCCGTTGGCAGGAAGGAAAGGCGCTGATCTTCGACGACGCCTACGAGCATGAGGCGTGGAACCATACCGACGAGACGCGCGTGGTGCTCTTTATCGATTTCGTGAAGCCGTTGAAGTTCCCGGCGCGCTTTGTGAACTGGACGCTGATGAACCTTGCCGTTTTCACGCCCTTCATTCGTGAGGGGTTGGACAATCACAAGGCATGGGAAAAGAAGTTCTACGCGGAAGCGGAAGCCTTCAGAAACACGCCGCAGAACTAACCTTTCGCCTGCATCGCCGATCAATTGAGCCGTAGAATTGCGCAGGCTTTTCTGCGGTGCCAAGCTTCGTTCAATTGTTGTTGGCTGCCATCAATCGGCGCTGCGCGCTTATGGCCAGATACATCACGTAGTCTCCTGCGGCGTCTGCGAGATGAAGAGCAATTTCCTCTTCCCGCCATCCCGCGACCGCGCGACGGACAACTTCGGTGATTGCCATATTGCAGGCAGCTTCGCATTCCCGCGAGCGTCCCATATCGTCGGCGCTATATTTCGGAGTGCGGATGTTTGTCATGGCTGCAACGTGCCATAATCCCCCGCGTTTTCAAGGGGATGCTAATGGAGTGGTTAGCCGGTAAGGTTAAGTGCAGTGCGGTTGCGTCAAAAAGAAAAACGGCGGCTTCGCATGCGCTAATTTGGCACTTCCGGCGCTGCTAATATGTGCCGATTTCGCCAAGAATGCCGAATGAAGTTTGCTCCTCAGCGAGCGAGCCTAGCTCGCAAATGACATTTCCGTGTGAGCTACCTTGCCTAGCCTCCGGGCATGCAATGTCGGCGTCGCGGCAAATTATGATTGGTCGCCGGCAGTGACGAACAGAAAGTCCCGCAATTGCGGGGCAAAAAAAACGATCCGCTAACCACAATCGTCATGCGCCCAACAATACCATTGAATTCTAATCGATAGGATGTTATCTAATTCCATGACAACGAATCAGACACAAACCTGGGCCGAGTTCGCACCATTGCTTATGATCTGCGGGCGCGGGTGGCGTCGCGCTTTGAACGCCATTCTGACCGAGCACAATCTATCCGATGCCAGCGCGGCGCCGTTGATTGCGCTGCTTCGGCATGGCGACCGGATCCCACAGGGTGTTCTGGCCGAACGGGTCGGTGTGGAAGGGCCGACGCTCGTGCGGGTTCTTGATAGTTTGGAAAATGACGGCTTGATCCGCCGGGTCCCCGATGAGGCGGACCGTCGCATCAAGCTGGTGCAACTCACCGGAGGAGGCACAGCGGTCGCCGAGCGCGCCGAAAGCTGTGCGGCGGAGCTGCGAGCACAGATCCTTGGCGACCTCGATCCTGAACAGGTCGGGGCCGCCCTGGAAGTCCTGCGCGCCATCGCGGCGAAAACCGCGGCCCTATCCGGAATACAGGAAAATGACGAGTAGCAAGAACGCGACCGATCCCAGTCTGGGAGACGTCGTTTTTTCCATCAAGACCTTCGCCGCCGCAATGCTGGCGCTTGGCCTTGCGCTTTGCTTCGACCTGCCAAACCCATACTGGGCGGTCGGCACGGTTTACATCGTGGCCCATCCGCTGTCCGGGGCGAGTACGTCGAAGGCGCTCTACCGACTGATTGGCACCGCACTCGGCGGTACGGTCACGGTGATCCTGATCCCCAACCTCGTCAATTCGCCTGAAATGCTGACGCTTGCGATTGCGCTGTGGATGGCCTTTTGCCTCGGCGTCAGTCTGCTCGACCGGACGCCACGGAGCTACAGCTTCATGCTGGCGGGCTACACGACCGCTCTCACCGGATTCCCGATCGTCGCAAATCCGGACACGGCCTTTACCTATGCAACTGCCCGCGTCGAGGAAATCGCGCTCGGCATCATCTGTGCGGCGATTGTCAATCGTATCTTCTTTCCCCGGCATGCAGGGCCGGTTCTGGCCGCGCGCATCAATGCCTGGCTGCGAGACGGCGCCGAGCTCGCCATTGGCACGCTGGAGGGCAGGGGACGCGATCCTTCGCTTCTGGCGGCAGCCCGACGGCTGGCTGCCGACGCAGTCGACCTCCACAGCTTTACCACTCACGTGGCCTACGACACTTCGGCACTGCGCGATATGGTCGGTCGCACCCGAATGCTGCAGCAGCGCATGGTTGCGATGCTGCCTGTCGTTTCAGGGTTGGCTGACGTGCTGCACGCGCTCGACAAGGCGACGGCGGGCAAATTCACACCCGCCATCACTGCACTCGTAACCGAAGTCAGCGCGTTGCTCGAAAACGGTGCGCCTCTTGCCGAGGATAAGCGCCAGCAGCTCCTTGCCCTGATAGCGAAGTCTGAGGAGGAGGGACGCGAGCAACAGGAGTGGAATGGGCTTCTTGCTCACAACTTCACCGCTCGCATCCGCGATCTGGTGCAGATCTGGGGCGACTGTCTCAGTCTGCGCGAGGATATCCAATCCGGATCGCATCACGATCTTCGTTGGCGCCGCTTCGGCACGTCGTTCGATCGCGCGCCTATCCACAAGGACTACGGCATGGCCGTTCACTCCGGCCTATCCGTGATGCTGGCGACGTTCATTGCCACAGCCCTCTGGATCTATACCGGCTGGCCGCAAGGCAGCGCCGCCGCGATGATGGCAGGTGTGCTCTGCTGCATCTTTTCATCGATGGACGATCCCGCGCCGATGATGATCAAGTTCGTCAATGTGGCGATCGTCACCGTGATCGCAGCGTTTGTTTTCGAGTTCGGCCTGATGCCGTTGGTCCATACCTATGTCGAGCTTGCCGCAGCACTTGGATTGGTCCTGGTGCCGGCGGGGTTGTTGATGACCAAGCCATCGCTCGCTCTCTACGGCATGGGCTTCTGCGTGAACCTGCCGAACATGCTGACGCTGCAGGATCGCTTGAGCCTGGATCTCGCCTCCTTCCTCAATTCGAACGCGGCCATGATCATCGGCATGGTGATCGCCTGCGGAACGACCGTTCTTGTTCGTTCTGTCGGTGCAGAATGGACCGCCTACCGGCTGCTGCGCTCGGGCTGGACCGATATCGTCGCTGCGGCGCGTCGCCCTGAGGACGTCGACTTCACGAAGTTGCTTTATCGGATGGTCGACCGGTTTGGCCTGGTTGCCCCGCGCCTGGCGATGATCCCGGCCGAGTCCGCCGTCGCTCAGACCGATATCCTGCGGGATCTGCGGAACGGCCTCAATACGCTGGAGCTCCAACGCCACAAGCAGCTTGTCTCGCGCGACAAGCGCGAGCCGATCGAGAACGTGCTGTCGGGCGTTGCGGCTTATTATCAGCAGAAGCAGAAGAGCCGGGATGCTCAACCCGACGGAAACCTGCTGACGACACTGGACCAGTCGCTCGCAGCACTGATTGAGGCCGGCCGGTCGTCGGCGATCGAGGGCGCGCGCCGCTCGATGACAGCGCTCAGATACACTCTCTACCCGGATGCAGCCTCCCTCGCTCAGGCTGTCACGGGCGCGACAGCCGGAACTGCAAAGGAACATGCGGCATGAGGCCGGATATCGATATTTACGGGGTCTTTCTCCCAACGCTCGGCGCGATCGCATTCGCCGCTTACCTCCTCAACGCCATCCTGCGGAGTGCACTGGCGTATGTCGGCTTCTATCGTTTGGTCTGGCATCGACCGCTCTTCGACACGGCCATGTATTTCTGCCTGCTCGGCGCCATCGCGCTATCTTTGAATAAGGTGTCACTATGAAATCGCTTTTCGCTCATTCCGGTCGCTTCCTGGTTACCGGCGTCATGGTCGCTTTGGCGGGAGTGCTCGGCTGGCATTTGTGGGACTACTACATGGACGAACCATGGACCCGCGATGGCAAAGTTCGCGCGGACGTCGTACGCCTAGCCGCCGATGTCTCCGGGATCGTCAGTGAAGTCGATGGAAAGGACAATCAGACTGTTCGCAAGGGCGACGTGATCTTCCGTATCGATCAGGCGCGTTTTACGCTCGCCTTGCGCCAGGCCGAAGCGCAGATGGAAAGCAGCAAGGCGGCTCTCGACCTGGCGAGAAGCGACCTCGAGCTCTATCGCAAACTTGGCGAGAGCTCGGTGACACGGCAGAAGATCCAGCAGGCTGAGACGACAGTCCAGCAGGACGAGGCCGCCTACAACCAGGCCGTGATCAGCCGTGACACTGCTCAGCTCAATCTCGACCGTTCCGTGGTGCGGGCGCCGGTCAACGGCGTGCTCACCAACTTCTCCATGCAGCCGGGCAATTATGTTACTGCGGGCACCGCCGTTACCGCCCTGATCGACAGCGATTCCTACTACGTCGCCGGCTATTTCGAAGAAAACAAGCTGGACCGCATCAAGGTCGGCGATCCTGCGCTCGTCTATCTGATGGGCAGCAAAACGCCTCTTAAGGGGCATGTCGATGGCGTCGCGGGCGGCATAGAGGATCGCGAACGCAGCGATACCAGCGCGCAGCTCGCTAACGTAACTCCGACTTTCACTTGGGTGCGGCTGGCTCAGCGCGTCCCCGTACGCGTGGCGCTCGATGCGCTGCCCGACGACACGGCGCTTGTCGCCGGTCGCACTGCAAGCGTCACCATCGTTAATTGACCCGAGGCGGCTTCAAGAGCCGCCTTCGCAAAACTGTAAGTTCACCGGTCTGGGCGTCCCGCGATGACCGGATACGCAGCCATTCGGCTTGAGAAAAGCAAAATGACGCCCGGTTCTAGGAGACAGCCGTGGACGACCGTCACGTCATAGAAATCACTACCTGGCTGATGCAGAGCGGGCTCAAGGGCGTGGCCGAAGCGGACCTGCTCGCCGGCTTCTGTGAACGGTGTGGTGCGAACGGACTGCCGGTCGAGCGTTCCGTTGCCGTCATGGACACTCTGCATCCGGTCTATGAACGCCGAGCTTTCCGCTGGGACAGCCGAGAGCCGATCGAGCGGGTGTCGGAATACGGCTTTTCCGGTGCCGGAGCGATCGCCGACAACTGGCTCCGCTCCGCATTCCATCATTTGGAGACGACGGGGTCCGTAGAGGTCCGCAGAAGCCTGAGCAATGGTGACACGACCGATTTCTACCTGCTGGACGATCTGAAGGCTGCTGGTTTCACAGACTTCATCGCCATTGCGCATCGCTTCGGCGATGGTGGTACGATCGGAGACATCGACTGCTTCTTCTCCCACTTTGCCACGCGAGCGAAGGATGGATTCTCCGATCGTGACGTCGCGGTATTGCGCGATCTGCTTCCCTGCCTGGCGCTGGCCGTCAAATGCGTGACGATTAGCGGCGTTGCCGGCACGATTGCCAAGGTCTATCTGGGGCAGGATGCGGCCAACCAGGTACTGCACGGCAAGATCACCCGCGGTCAAAGCGACCGCATATCGGCCGCGCTGTGGTTTTCCGACCTTGCCAACTTCACGCACATCTCGGACACAGTCGATCCGGAAGAGATTATTCCGATGCTCAACGACTATGCGGATGCAGTGATCTCGTCGGTGCAGGAAGCGGGCGGCGAAGTGCTCAAGCTGATGGGCGACGGCACGTTGGCGATTTTCAGGGGCAGGCGGCCGAGCGAGGCCTGCTCGGCGGCGTTGAATGCCCGGTCGCTGCTCGATAAACGCCTGCTCGACCTCAATGCGCAGCGCCGTATCGAGGGGAGGCCGGTGACCGACGTCTATCTCGGGCTCCATCTCGGCGAGGTCTTTTACGGCAACATCGGGAGTGCAGATCGCCTCGATTTTACGGTCATCGGGCCTGCCGTCAACGAAGTCAGCCGAATTGTCTCGCTCTGTCGGTCGCTGCAGAGCCGCTTGCTGATGTCGGCGAGTTTCGCGGCAATCGTTGCACCCACACAAATGGACAGCATGCATTCGATCGGCCAGCATGTCTTGCGCGGCGTCAATCGTGCTCAGGAACTGTTCACGCTGATGCCGCTCATTTGAACTGATCCCGGCCGCGTGACCATACAGGCCCAATTTGCAGCACTCTTGTTGCGTTCCAGGCGGGTACGGAACGTAAATGCCAAGGTAACAAGGCTTGGTGGCCGCTATTAACGCGGGTCTGTTACCGTTGCGTACTTCCGCCAAGCCACTGGCTCGCTAAGATTGTTCAAACGAAGCCGACTGAGGCCGGGGTGGTCTTCATGGGCAAGGAAAACGACGGGCTAAGAACGCCTTCCGATGCCGAGCGGCGAGGGTTACACCGCTTGATGCTGAAGCTGCCCTCGGTCCGCGGGCGGCTTCAACTGATCGGGGAGAAGTCGGAATCTCTTGGCAGCCTCTGCGAGGCCTATGAGGATGCTAGCTCCACCCTCGACCGGCTGAGGAGCAGTGCCGGCGACATGAACCATGCGATGGTCCATGAATATGAAATGGTCTGCGCAGAGATCGAGGCAGACGTGATCAAGTACTGTCGTGAGCGCGGAGGCGGCGGCCTGGAATAGGACCGACCAGCTCGCACCAATGTCGGTCACGTTTTGGTTTTGTTAGCGTTTTGTGTTGCAACCCCTTGTTTTCTGCGAGGCAAGCCCATCTGTTCTACTTGGCATTGAGCATTGCGTAGCGGGGCGGCAATGAAGGCTAAGGAATACGAAGGCTGGGCTCATGACGTTTCATGCTCGGAAGCCAGCGGAGAACTGGAGCGTCTGCTCGCCGACGAGCGGTTCAGGGCCACCGAAAGAAGCCGCAGCATCCTTAAATATATCGCGGAACAGCAATTCGCTGGGCACGCCGAGGGCGTGAAGGCCTATTCTATCGCCATTGACGTGCTTGGCCGACAAAGCAATTTCGATCCGTCACTCGATCCCATTGTTCGCATCGAGCTCAGCCGATTGCGATCCTCGCTCAGCCAGTATTACGAGGCTTTCGGTGAAGATGGTGGGGTCACGGTTCAATTGCCGAGAGGGCGCTATATTGCGATTTTCACGCGGTCCACCGGTGCATCCCCAGGCATCGATGATCGAGAGCATCCCGCAACGACCTGGGGCGAACCCGTAAAGCTGGTTCCTCAGTTGCCCGTTTCTACGGTTGCGCCGAAAGTCCAAGGCGCCTTCTGGGCGACCTTGCGGCTCGCTGCAACCCTGGCGCTGCTGATGGTCGTGGTCGTAGGCACCGGTATCACCGTTTATGCGGCGCGTACCGTCACAACAACGGCCAAGCCTACAGTCGCACTCACGCTGACTGCGGTGGATGAGGGGCTGCGTGACGAGGCCGCTGTTACTCGGGACATGTTGCTGACCGCCCTCACGCAATTTCAGACTCTGACGGTTTCGCAAGCCGACCGGCGCGAGAGGCCGCTTGCCTCGGTGCTTCGCCCGGCCAGATCGAACGCCTACGCAATCGATATGAAATATTACGGTGATGGTGACGATCGCAGTATCTGGTGGCAGGTCGTCGACACGGCGACGGGCGATCTTCTCAAATCCGGTTTGGAGAGGGTCGATACCAGCGGCAGGACGGTTGCGTCGGTCCGGGAGGAATTGGTCGCGCAACTCTCGCGCCGCTTTGCTGCTACACGTGGGATCATCAACAACATCGAAGCACACGATATGGCTGAGGGCTCGCTTGGCAACGCATGCGTCCTTCAGGCCGAACACGAGTTGGACGACGGCCCGGCATCGGCCCTCGCGCGTACAATCAATTGCCTGGAAAGAACGATTGCGGCAAACCGCTACGATGCCGACGCAACCGCAGCGCTGGCAATGCTGCTAGCGGCGGGGCAGGCGGAGATCACCGACAACAGCAAGCTCGCGCGTGCGCTCGAGCTTGCCAACCGGGCAGTCTCATTGTCGCCGCTTTCGGACCGGGCGCACCTGGCGCTGATGTTGTCGCAATTCTACAGTGGAAGGATCGACGCGGCGATTGCCGCGGGCAACCGCGCGCTCGCGCTCAATCCCAACAACCCCGATGTGGCTGCAAAGCTTGGTCTTGCACTGTTCGCGCTGGGCTATTTTGATGCGGGCGTTTCTCTTGCGCGCGATGCCGGTAGATTAGTCGATGTCGTTCCGCGTGATGCGGTCCTGGTTCTCGCACTCGACGCTTACCGCCGAAGAGATTGGTCGGAGGCTTCGCTGCTTGCCGAGCAGGCAAGTGACAGGAATTTCCTGATCAGCGTCTTGCGCGTTGCCGCACTCGGGCAACTCGGGTCGGATGAAGCGGCGCAGCGGCTTACAGAGCTCCGGCAGCTCACGCCGGATTTCGAGACGACCTTCCGCGAGAGAATGGCGCAGCGACGCTATCAACCGCTGCTTTCCGCCTCCATCGAAGAAGGACTGACGAAAGCGGGCGCCCGCTTCACAGCGGAGGGGCTAGCGACTGCCTTTTAGCCGGCGCTGCAGCGTGTAGTGAGTCCGCGTCGGTAGCGCAGCGAGTTCCGTAAGAGTGTTTCGCTGCGTGCGACCGGCGGCAAGGGCCGCGCATTTGCGCGCGGCTCGCCCGGGCCGATATTGCATGTAGGTTTACAGTCGTGGCTGGTATCGATCGCCGTCTAACTTTGGTTGGCTGCCCCTTTGGCAGTCGTTCGGCGTTTGGCTGGCTTGGCGGGCGCTTCGTCTGAGCCTCCTGAGAGTGCCTTGCGCAGGTTCTCCTCCTGATCCGGCGCTAACGAGGTTTTCAGTACGCGGCCACGCAGCCCCTGGAACTCTGCCAGGACTTTTTCCGGCTGCACCTTGCGTATGAGCACGAAGAGAGCGGAGGAGGAGTTCGGTATGGTTCCGCCAAGAGACTTGATGAATTCGTCGTTGATGCCGTAGTCGGAAAGCGAACCGGAGATCGCGCCAGTGCCTGCACCGACGAGCCCGCCGATCGCAAAGCCTGCGAGCGGATTGAGGAATAGCAGACCAACCAGGGCGCCCCAGAGTGAGCCGGACAAAAGCCCCGATGTGGCCCCGATTGCTGCCAGGTTGAGGCTCTGCTTGAGATGGACCTTGCCGGCTTCATCTCTCACGACGACCACCGCGTCCTCGAGGTCGACCAGATATTCCTTCTTCAGGTTGTGAAGTTTCAACAACACCTTATCTGCTTCATCCATGGCATCGAAGCCGATCACAACGAGTTCCGACATTGTTCGTTCCTTTCGTTTGATAGCAGGGGTACAGAGCGGTTGAACGGCTGGAAAACGCCAGCCGGGAGGCTATTGATCAAACGCGTAAATCTTCTTCCAATCGGCTTTCATATCGACGAGCAGCCAGTTGCGGCTCTCCGCCTCGTCGAGCGCCTTGTCCAGCTTCCCGAAGTCCGATTTGCGATCATAGGCGTATTCGCGATCTGCGTCGGTATGATGAATGATCATTGCAAAGTGCGGTCCCTGGCCAGCCATTACCCAGCGCAGCATCTCGTAGTCGCCGTCCGAATTGCCTGCGGCAAGGATCGGTCGCCTGCCTATGAATTTGTTGATGCCCACCGGCTTGCCCGGGCCATCGTCAACGAAATCGACTTTCGGAAGGCGGTTTAGAACCGGGATGTCGCCGACGAGCGCGTATTGCGTCGTGATCGTGCTTCCGACGACTTGTTCAGGCGGAATGCCGTATGCTTTCTCGGTCATCGGGCGCATGAACTCGACGCCGCCACCCGAAACAATGAAGGTCTTGAAGCCATTGGCGCGCAGGTAATCCAGCAGTTCGCGCATGGGCAGAAATGTCATCTCGTTGTAAGGCTTGCCGGTCTTCGGGTGTCTCGCCGTGGCGAACCAGTCGATGACGATGTTGCGGAAATCGTCGGTCGTCAGACCGGCGTGGGTCTCCATCACAAGCTCGACGAGGCCTCGTTCGCCGCTCTTTGCGATACCCTTGAGATCGCCGGCCAGAATCGACTTGAAGGGTTCCTTTTCCTTCCACTCGGGGTGCTGTGGAGCGAGCGCCTTGACCCGATCCAGTATGAAGCCAAGTTGGAAGTAGAACGGCTGCTCGGTCCAGAGCGTACCGTCGTTGTCGAATACGGCGATGCGGTCCTCGGGCGCCACGTAGTCGGCGCCGCCTTGCGTTGTCACTTTCTTGATGAAGTCGACAATTGCCTGCTTCGATTTGCCATCGTTCCAGGAGGGAAGCTCCTGCGCGAATGCGCTCACCGGCAACAGCAAGAAAAGCAGGAGGAAGCGCACAGACCGGGACATCGGATACTCCTGATCAGGTTGCAACGCGTTTAATGCAGCGAAAGCCGACGTGGCTAGTGGACGTGTCTTCTGGCTCGGCGTGGCGCGCCGCCGGGCGATAGCGCCGGCAGTAGTTCGGGGCGCAAAGATGCGAGCCGCCCTTCAGTACTCGCCTCGGGATAAGAATATTCGGCTGATTGGGATCGTAACTTGCCTCTTTTTCGCCGCCGCGCGGGTTCTCGGGGATGCAGCACGCCTTTGCCGCAGGCTGCGGATGTCGCGTCGACCAATAGTCCTGCGTCCACTCCCAGACATTGCCGATCATGTCATAGGCGCCGTAACCGTTTGGCGCAAACGACCGCACGGGTGTCGTCCGGTCCTTGCCGTCAGGTTTCGTGCTGTGGGTCGGGAAGGTGCCCTGCCAGGTGTTGGCCATGGCAACACCACCGGGCATAAGCTCGTCGCCCCAGGCAAATTCAGTGTCGTCAAGCCCACCACGTGCCGCCAGTTCCCACTCGGCCTCTGTCGGCAGATCCATTCCGGCCCATTCGGCATAGGCCTTCGCGTCGGAGTAGGCGACATGGACAACCGGGTGATCGAGCTTGCCGCGGAGGTCGCTGAGGCCGCCGTAGGGTCGCCGCCAGTTGGCCCCGAACTTGAATTTCCACCACTGAGCGATATCCGCGCCACTCACCGATTTCGGCGGTGTGAAGACAAGAGATCCGGCCCGAAGCATGTTGGGCAGGGCGCCCGGATAGTCCTTCGGGTCGGGCGCCTTCTCGGCCAATGTTACGTGGCCGGTCGCCTTGACGAATTCCTGGAATTTGCGGTTCGTGACAGGCGTCGCCTCGATCCAGAAGCCATCGACGGCAACAGGATGAGCCGGGGCCTCTTCCGGATAATGGTCGTTGGACCCCATCACGAAGGTCCGGCCGGCTATCCAGACTAGGTCGCCATTGTCGTCGCCCTGACGTTGCGGCCGGTGTTCTGCGTCAAATGCCAGTGCCATCGTCGCCTCCGAAAGCCTGCCCTTAATATTCCGCGTCTTGCCTTACCCGTAAGTACGTTACGGTAACACGGCTTCCACAAAACGTTACATCAGGCGTAAATCTGCTGCTGTGGGCCATGAATTCAACTCGGCCAATGGATTTCCGCGCGTCGAAGGGGGAGGGTGTTGCAGTGTTGGGCCGATGCGGCTGCCCGCGCGGCCAATCGAGTGCATCTTCAGGTGCTGCAGGGCCGTTCGGCAGCTTTTGTTGCCACCTGACCTGACTGGAGGGTTCGCCACCGGAAGGCTGTCGCCAAGGGCTTGGCCGTCCGGTGAATCGCTGGCGCGGCGGCTGCTTGAAAAGCAAAGCCGCCCGCCGCCGCTTTGCTATTTTCCTGACGCTGGGCTCTCCAGCGAGCGCATCAAGGCGTCGACCATCTGATCGATGCTGAAGCTCGCGGAACGCTGGCTTGGAGGATAGTCCTTGAACGTCTGCAAGAAGGGGGCGACTCGGTAGATGCCGTACTGGATGAGATAGGCATTCTTCGCCAGCCAGTCATAATACTGGTCAGAGACGACGTCGGCGCGCTCGAAGGGGTCCATGCGCAGATTGAAGACCTTCGGCGCACGCAAACAAGTAAAGGGGTTTGCCCATACCACGAAGCCGCCCGGCTCCCTCTGTTCACAGAACACGATCTTCCAATTGCCATAGCGATAAGCGACGACCTCTCCATCATCGTTGAAATAGTAGAAATCTTCGCGTCCGGACTTCGGCTGCTGTCCTGTCAGGTAAGGAAGCTGGTTGTAACCGTCGAGATGGACCTTGAACTGATTGCCGTTGATGCTTGCGCCATTGAGGAGCTGTTCCTTGATGCCGGGATCGCCGGCTGCGGCAAGCAAGGTCGGAAACCAGTCAAGTCCGGACATCATCTCATTGGACACCTCGCCCGCCGTGATGTGGCCGGGCCAACGAACGATCGCCGGAACGCGGAAGGCGCCTTCCCAGTTGGTATCCTTCTCGCTTCGGAAAGAGGTCGTCGCCGCATCTGGCCAAGACCACTGGTTCGGGCCGTTGTCCGTCGTGTAGACGACGATCGTATTGTCGGCGATCTTGAGATCGTCCAACGCCTTGAGGAGCTTCCCGACATCGCCGTCATGCTCGATCATGCCATCGGCATATTCGTTGCCGGGCATGCCGCTTTGCCCCTGCATCGAATCCCGAACATGGGTAAAAGCGTGCATGCGCGTGGTATTCATCCAGGTGAAGAAGGGCTTTCCTTCCTTGGCCTGACGCTGGATGAAATCGATCGCCGCAGCGGTCGTTTCATCGTCGATCGTTTCCATACGCTTGCGATTAAGAGCGCCAGTATCTTGGACCCGTCCGTCAGCGAACGAATGCAAGACGCCGCGCGGCGAATTCGCTTTCACGAACGCCTGGTCGTTCTTTGGATAATAGGGACGCTCAGGCTCTTCTTCGGCATTCAAGTGATAGAGGTTGCCGAAGAACTCGTCGAAGCCATGCTGCGTTGGCAGGAACTCGTCGCGATCGCCGAGGTGGTTCTTGCCGAACTGGCCGGTTGCATAGCCGAGTGGCTTCAGCGCCTGCGCGATGGTAATGTCACGCGCCTGCAAGCCGACCGTTGCTCCGGGAATGCCGACCTTGCAGAGACCCGTACGGAGGCAGACCTGGCCGGTAATGAATGTCGAGCGGCCGGCAGTGCAGCTGTTCTCGGCGTAATAGTCGGTGAACAGCATGCCTTCCTTGGCAATACGATCAATATTGGGCGTCTTGTAGCCCACGACGCCCATCGAATAGGCGCTGATGTTTGTCTGGCCGATGTCGTCACCGAAGATGACGAGTATATTCGGTTTGGTCGTATCTTGAGCCGGCGTCGCCGGCTGCGCATGGGCGATCCCATAGCTGAGGGATGTCGAGGCCAGCGCCAATGCCAAAGCTGCGCCGGCGTGCCGAAGCCGTTTTGAGAGAGATGCACTCATTGCGATCTCCCTTGTCCATGCAGGTGATTCAACATCTACGCTCTCCTGATTGTAGGTAGGCCAAACTCGGCCGCAGATTCCCACTGAAAAGCGTTGGTCGGTAAGTACGTTACGGTAACAAACGAGGGTCACGACGTAACAGCGCACAGAATGCCTGATTGCTACTGGGTCAACTGCTGTGGTTTGAGATCGCCTTGCAGGGTTTCGTCGACAGGGCGCTTCTTGGCCCGCATCGGCTGTTCAAGCACCGTCACCGGCGCGGCGACAGCCGTGGCTGCGACGTTACCGATGGTCGTCACTGTTCCGCCGACGACAGCGGTAAGTCCTTGGCCGAGCGTGACGTTGGAATCCGTCAGCGTCTGACCGGTGACGATCCGCTGGCCAATCAGCTGAACGATTTCAGGACTTTCGGCGAACTTGCCGTGGTTCAGGCCTTCGCCTTTGACCTTGGTGAGATCGATGGCGGTAATGCCGGCGGCTTCGAGTTTCGAGCGATAGGGCTCAACGGTCGGATCGATCGCGCCCAAACGCGAGACCTTTCCCGTGATGAAACTTGAAACCGCAAGCGCCTTGTCATCCTGAGACACGAA